>NZ_JAMZAP010000039.1:0-12861 GCF_024181785.1 Vibrio sp. Y42_MX_L11 | reverse complement strand
TTGTTACCGGTCTCTCAATTGAGGAGCCATCGTTCAATCGAACTACCAGATAGAAGAACTTTAGTTGCAGCTAAAGTCTGGGTCTCACCTTACCCGATTGGAGTACTTATTATCCATACAACCCGTTCTAGTAAGATCGTTAAGGCACTCTGACGAGATACACACTAATAACTTCAACATTCAGTGCAATATTACTGACTCAACGTTGCTTAGATATCTAGGAATAACGTTGTGTGGACATGTAGGCATCGTAATTAACATATCCCAGCGTCTTGGTCATATGAATATATACTGATATGGTTAATTGTGAGACGGAGATAACGCTTCACGTCAGTGCAATCGAATACATGTGTGAGCTCACTCTAATTATGTAACAGAATTATCAATTGCATTATTTATCGTGATCTAACGCACGGAACATTTCTATCCTTCACATAGAATAACTGTCCATGCAATAACAAGGATTCAACATGAAAAGTCGCATTGAACAGGCGCTAGCAGGCGCTCCAGAAGCACTTTCCAAACAACTTGCTCCTATCATCCAAGCTGATGATTTTGATGCTACGCTTTCAGTTCAACAGTTTGAGCAGTTGCTTTCAGCTACCGGTCTATCAGATAAAGAGCTTCGTGTTGCTCTACTTCCTTTTGCCGCAGCATATTCCTATGCTCCTCTTTCTGAATTTTATGTCGGTGCTATCGCTCGTGGTCTCTCAGGTCGCCTTTACTTCGGTGCCAACATGGAATTCTTTGGTGTTCAGTTAGGTCAAACAGTTCACGCTGAGCAGTCTGCAATTAGCCACGCTTGGATGAAAGGTGAACGTGGTATTAAAGATATCACTATTAACTTCAGCCCATGTGGTCACTGCCGTCAGTTCATGAACGAGTTATCTACCGCAAACGAGCTTAAAATTCAGCTCCCAGAACGCGAAGAAAAGTCGCTGCATGAATACCTACCTGAAGCCTTTGGACCAAACGATCTCGGTATCGAATCCGGCTTAATGGCAGAAGTAAAGCATCAGTTCTCATGCGATGATGAAGACACTCTAATTCAAAGCGCTGTTGAAGCGATGAACATGAGCCACTCACCATATACCAACAACCTGAGTGGCTTAGCATTAGAAATGGCTAGCGGCCGTGTATTCCAAGGTGCTTATGCGGAAAATGCGGCGTTTAACCCTAGCTTGCCGCCGTTACAAGTTGCGCTGATCCAAGTACTACTTGCGGGTGAAACTTTTGACAATATCAAAGCCGCTGCTCTGGTAGAAAACTCAGAAGGCAAGATCAGTCATTTGGCTGATACGCAATCAACGTTAGAAGCGTTGAATCCAGATATTCCACTTAGTTTTGTCAACGTATAAGCGACAATTTCAGTATAAAAAGCTCTACGGCATGTAGAGCTTTTTTATTGCCTAAAAACCAAAAGCAAACGTTTGCTTTGTCATAAAACTTCAGTATGTTCTCCTGCAATTTCTGTCTCACCACTCTATTTTGTAAGGGAACACTATGTTTGGCACTGCAACCAGCGCAAATGCTACCCGTGTATTACTTTTAGGCTCTGGCGAACTCGGTAAAGAAGTCGCAATTGAATGTCAGAGACTTGGTTTAGAAGTGATTGCTTGTGATCGCTATGCTAATGCTCCAGCGATGCAAGTTGCTCACCGTAGTTACGTCATCGATATGTTAGATGGAAGCGCCTTAGAAGAAGTTATTACGAAGGAACAACCTACTTACGTCGTACCTGAAATCGAAGCTATCGCAACCGACAAACTGGTAGAGCTTGAAGAAAAAGGGCTGAATGTTGTTCCAACCGCTAAGGCAACCAAGCTAACAATGAATCGTGAAGGTATCCGACGTTTGGCTGCAGAAGAGCTAGAACTGACGACATCACCTTATCGTTTTGCAGATACTTTTGAAGACTTCAAAGCCGCGGTTGAGCATGTAGGCATCCCGTGCGTAGTAAAGCCAGTTATGAGTTCTTCAGGTAAAGGGCAAAGTGTCATCAAGACCGAAGACGACGTAGCAAAAGCATGGGATTACGCACAGGAAGGCGGACGTACGGGGGCAGGTCGCGTGATCGTGGAAGGTTTTATCGACTTCGATTACGAAATCACTTTATTGACCGTCAGAGCCGTTGACGGTGTTCACTTCTGTGCTCCAATTGGCCATCGTCAGGAAGATGGCGACTACCGCGAATCATGGCAACCACAAGCCATGTCAGAAAACGCAGTAAAAGCAGCAGAATACACGGCAGAGAAAGTAGTCAACGCACTCGGTGGCTACGGCATCTTTGGTGTAGAGTTATTTGTTAAAGGCGATAAGGTCATTTTCAATGAGGTCTCTCCTCGCCCACACGATACAGGCATGGTCACTATGATTTCTCAGGAAATGTCAGAGTTTGCTCTCCACGTACGTGCATTTACCGGAATGCCGATTAATAATATCGTACAATATGGTCCATCTGCGTCGGCCGTTATTCTTGGGCAAGGGACTTCCACAAACATTCGCTTTGACAACCTAACCAAAGCCTTAGATCAACCTCAAACGCAAGTTCGTCTATTCGGCAAGCCAGAAATCGATGGTCGCCGTCGTTTAGGTGTTGTCCTTACGCGACGAAAAACCACCGAAGAAGCCGTTCAAGATGCTGTTGAAAGTGCTTCAAAAGTTAATATCACTTATTAAATACGAACCACTTATACAAAAATAGCGCAGCTCAAATTGCTGCGCTATTTCGTTTTACAAACCAAAAAAACCTATTCACTCTCGATTAGGTACACTTCTTCAGAGAAGCGACTTAAGCCTTTTTTCGCAATTTTAGGATGGTTTTCATCAGCTTCATCTACGTTCAAACAGGTAACTTTGTAACCTGAAAATAACTGCTCAATCTCTTCGACTGGCACACTAAATGGAGGCCCTGCCATCTCTTCTTGAGGATAGTTGAGTGTAACAAGCAAAATACGACCACCTGGATTCAAAAGTTGCTTGAGACGCTCTACATACTCCTCTCGCATATCTTTCGGTAAAGCAACCAACGCGGCGCGATCATAAATGATATCGGCTTGAGATACTGGTGCAGTGAAAAAGTCCCCAGTATAAATAGAGAGCTCATCAAATTGATAAAGCTCGTGCATACCATTAAGAGGCGTCACGGTTGGCGTATAAAAATGTTCAGCAAAAAAGGCACGAACAGCGATATGGCTCAGCTCAACACCTTCAACTGAATCATGCTTCATCGCCAACCAAATCAAGTCTTCTGACTTTCCACACAAAGGCACTAACACTTTGTCTTCACGCTTTGGGTTTGTGTGTTGCCAATATGCAGGTAATAGCGGGTTTACATCTTCCAAGTGAAATCCGATTTGATTACTGGCCCATTTATTATGCCAAAACTCTTGGTCTCTCATTTTACTTTCTACTTGTCGGCTGATTTTCATTTTGAGAAGTAAGACTAACGATTTTTTTCAATTTGTCTATGCCGTTCATCTTTGGTTAATACAGCGGTGATAGGATGTAAACGTTCTTATAGGAACCACGCCTTTATCTGATAAACAGAATAAAGAAAAGAGAAATGGTGATCTAACGCACGATTCCACTTCAAGACAAAACTGAAACCTTGGAATCTTTCGTAATGACCCCATTAATAAGTTAGTACCTGATTTGCCGAACTTAGCGACCTTTATGTTCCCTATTTTCTAAGTACAAGCAAGTTAAGGAGAGTGAATGAGCTTATTTCTTCGTACTACAGCATTGATGCTTTTGGTACTTAGCCGTGCACCGGCATTTGCCGCACTTCCAATTACCCCAGCGCCGAGTGGCGATCAAAATCGTTCAACAAGTCAAAACGAAGTTTGTTCGAAACTCTTTAAACATAGCCTTAGCGGCTTGTATGGTATTCAGTCAATCGACGCAACTCCAACTCAGCCATACACTGACTTCGACATTCTTTACAGCAAAGCTCACCAAGCACAATTTGAGCTTGAAACTATCTGTAAAAGTACCGCACTTCTTAATGATGCTCAGCCATACTTCGCAGGCGTAAAGTCCAAACAACGAGCAGAAGAAAAAATAGCTTTGGAGTTAGATGGAAAAGTCGAACGCATTACTGACCTAGCCCGTGCCACGATTGTTGCTGAAGACGTCGCGAGCTTAGTCTCCATTTATGAAACCTTAGAGCGTGAAACAACAATTGTTAAAGTAAAAAATCGCTTCAAAAAACCTGGTCCTTCAGGCTATAGAGACTTGAACTTACTCGTTCGTTTACCAAAGACAAATCTAGTTGCCGAAGTTCAACTGCACTTAAAAGCCATCGCAGATGTGAAAAGCGGTCCTGAACACGACCTATACGAAAAAATCCAGAAACTAGAACGCCAAGCGATGATGGAGAAACGCGAACTAAGCGAACTAGAACTCGCTTCTATTCGCAACATGCGTGCACAGTCTAAAAACTTGTACCAACAAGCATGGCAACCATACTTAACAACGCACCTAGAAGCAGCGTAATCCATATCATTAATATACTCAAAAACAGAAAAACCACCGCATTGCGGTGGTTTTCGTTTATATGCGACACAAGTTTTACGCAAAAAAAAGACCACGCCTTAGCGTGATCCATTTATTCGGCTTACTGTACTTTCTTCAGGTTTTCTACACGAGCTTTTAACTTCTGACCCGGGCGAAAAGTCACTACACGTCGAGCAGTAATTGGAATATCTTCACCGGTTTTCGGGTTACGACCAGGTCGTTCATTCTTGTCACGAAGATCAAAGTTACCAAAACCTGACAGTTTTACCTGTTCGCCACTTTCCAGTGCCTTACGAATCTCTTCAAAGAACACTTCCACCGTTTCCTTGGCGTCCCGCTTACTAAATCCTAATTTATCAAACAGGTTTTCTGCCAGTTCGGCTTTTGTGAGCGCCATAAAACTTTCCTCAAAGCTATGTTAAACAATGCTACGTTAGTGTAGCGCCAGAGCAGTTTTACCCTACCAATTCAACAACATATCGGGGTTACATCAGGAAGTGTATGACAAGCTTATGATTTTCGCCAACTTTTTTCTTGGCGAACAAAAGGAATAGCACTATGTAAATTATTGTTAAACGCCAACATTTTGATATTTTTGTTTTTGTTTTCTCTTTAATAGGAAAAACATCCAGCTGATAAAACTAAAAGTAGTTTAAATATCAACATTAATCACTATTTAATAAAAATATCAGAGATTGGTTATTTAACAGACACTTGACATAGAACTTGTCGTAAATTCAGTGATTTGTATGTAACTCGATACGTAACAATTGAACTAAATGGTATGACCACCTGGCTTTGCAACTGTGCTTAGAAAGCTTGATTAAACCCACGCTTCTCACTGTTCAGCGATGACGCAATATATAAAGGTTGATAATGTGGTTCTTCGTGTATCTCCACATTAGCTCCTTACACTTCATCTAGGCGACCATGATTAATCAAATCATAAATATTCTTTTCCCTGTTTTTGCTCTTGTCGGCGTCGGCTATTTGGTAGGTCGTTACATCAAGCCTGACTTTCGTCCAATCAACCGCATTAACATTGAGGTTTTCACACCTGCGCTGGTGTTTTCTTCGCTCGTTAACATGCCGTTAGACTCGAATCAGGGACCACTCCTTTTTGCAGCAATTGTCGCGGTTTTGGTTCCCGCACTACTCATGATCCCAGTATGTCGATTGACGTCACTGTCGTTTAAAACCTGGGCACCACCACATATGTTTCGCAATAGCGGAAACCTTGCTATTCCTTTGTTTACCTATACGTTTGGAGAAATTGCGCTATCCTCAGCAGTACTGCTATTTGTCGTGTCAGCATGCTTGCACATTAGTTTAGGTGTAATGCTACTTAGTAATGGCAACCCTTTTAAGCAAATAGTCAAGATGCCAATCTTTTTAGCTGCGTCGTTGGCTCTGTTTCTCAACGTGTCAAATGTGGGTGTATGGGCACCTTTATACGAAGCGACTGCTCTACTTGGCCAAGCGGCAGTACCCGTGATGCTTTTATCCCTGGGGGCGCAAATGTGTCATTTAAGAGTGGACGGTTTAAAGGTTGGTGTATTGTGTACCGTGCAGTCGCTTGCAACTGGGGCGGTTGCATTTGCACTTATTTATTGGTTAATTCCCCTTCCAACGATGCAATTGCAAATGATGGTACTCTTCACAATGCTGCCACCAGCCGTCATGAATTACCTATTTGCGGAAAGGCTGAATATAGAGCCCATGAAAGTGGCGTCAATGGTACTATTTGGCAACTTTTTCAGTATTCTTACGCTCCCACTTCTGCTTAGCTATACCCTCTCACTCGCCGCCTAGCCGCCAATAAGCTAGCGTTAGCGTCTGTTGGTTGAAAAACGATATATGCCAAGTCTCGATTAAGCGTTACCTCGAGTTTGGTCCAGATTTTTGAGGTTGTTGGAGGTGACGTAAACGGCCTAGCACGTGAATCACAATAAGATAATGCTCAACATAAAAAAACCCTGCCGATTTGACAGGGTTTTTAGTTTCTTAAGAGAGATAGTTCGTCTAACGCTTAGTCACGTAGAGACGCACCAAACTTCTCAGAAACGTGAGCAACGATAGCGTCAACCGCACCAGCTATATCTGCATCTTCAAGCGTACGCTCAACTGACTGTAGAGTCAGAGCGATTGCTAGGCTCTTCTTACCTTCTTCAACGCCTTTACCTACGTACACGTCGAACAGTTTCGCATCTTTAAGGAACTCGCCACCTTGCTCTAAACAAGCATTAACGATGTCACCAGATGCTACCGCTTCGTCCACAACTACTGCGATGTCACGACGGTTTGATGGGAATTTAGAAAGCTGAACCGCTTCTGGAATCACTTTACTGTTGATTGCAGACCATTCGATTTCGAATACGATAGTACGACCGTTTAGACCGAACTTACGCTCAAGCTCAGGGTGAACGGTACCGATCACCCCCACTTCTTTACCATCTACGATGATTGCCGCAGATTGACCTGGGTGAAGTGCTGGGTTAGCTTTTTTGCTTTCAGGTGACAGTGCAGCGAAAGAGTACGCTTTTTCGTTAGCTGACAGTTCTAGAACTGCTTCTAGGTCGCCTTTAAGGTCGAAGAAATCAACGGTGTTAGTTTCGATATCCCAGTGCTCTTCACCACGAGTACCAGCAATAACACCTGCAAGCATAGGCTCTTGGCGCATGCCGTTTTCTGCAGATTCACATGGGATGAAACGTAGGCCGTATTCGAATAGACGAACGCGTGGCTGTTGACGCTTCTGGTTGTGAACAACCGTGTTCAGCAGACCTTGGATAAGACCAAGACGCATTGCTGACATATCTGCAGAAATTGGGTTTGGAAGCACTAGAGGCTCAACACCAGGTACAACTAATTTTTGTTGCTCAGGCTCAACGAAGCTGTATGTAATTGCTTCGTGGTAACCACGGTCAACAAGAAGATCACGAACGCGTTTCAGTGGAAGATCCGCTTCAACGTGGTTGTGCATCTTAAGTGCTGCAGCTGGGTGTTGGTTAGGAATATTGTCGTAACCGTAGATACGGCCAACTTCTTCAATCAGGTCTTGCTCGATAGCGATATCGAAACGCCATGTTGGGGCAATAGCAACCCAACCTGCTTCACCGTTTTCAAGAATAGAAGCTTCAACCGTTAGACCAAGACGCTCTAGGATTTCTACAACATCGCTATCTGCGATGTGGTGACCTAGTAGGTTGTCTAGTTTCGCACGACGCAGTGCTACTTTGTTTGGCTTAGGCAAGTCTGCTTCAGACTCAACCGTAACAACAGGCGCTACTTCACCACCACAGATTTCAACAAGAAGTGCTGTTGCACGCTCCATTGCGCTTGCTTGAAGGGCGTAATCCACACCACGCTCGAAACGCATTGAAGAATCAGTGTGAAGACCGTAGCTACGAGCGCGACCACGGATGTGGTCAGGTGCAAAGAATGCACACTCTAGTAGAACGTCTTTAGTCTCAGTTGTTACACCAGACTCTTCACCACCAAAGATACCTGCGATTGCAAGTGCTTTGTTGTGGTCAGCAACAACTAATGTATCCGCGTTTAGTTCTGCTTCGCTGCCGTCAAGAAGTGTTAGCTTCTCACCTTGCTCAGCCATACGAACTACGATGCCACCTTCGATCTTCGCTAGATCGAATGCGTGCATTGGTTGACCTTGCTCTAGAAGCACGTAGTTAGTGATGTCTACTACAGGGTCGATAGAGCGAATACCACAACGACGCAATTTCTCTTGCATCCATAGTGGCGTTTCAGCTTGAACGTTTACGTTCTTAACCACACGACCCAGGTAACGTGGACACGCTGCTGGCGCTTTCACTTCAATAGACACTTTATCGTCGATTGAAGGCGCAACTGCTTCTACTGATGGCTCAGTCACGTCAGCACGGTTTAGTACGCCAACTTCACGAGCTAGACCACGAATGCTGAAACAGTCAGCGCGGTTTGCTGTTAGATCTACGTCTACCGTTACGTCATCTAGACCTAGGAATTCACGGAAATCAGTACCGATTACTGCGTCTTCTGCTAGTTCCATGATGCCGTCTGACTCAACATCAATGCCTAGTTCAGTGAACGAACAAAGCATGCCGTGAGATGGCTGGCCACGTAGTTTCGCTTTTTTGATTTTGAAATCGCCTGGAAGAACAGCACCAACTGTTGCTACCGCTACTTTCAGACCTTGGCGACAGTTAGGTGCGCCACAAACGATGTCTAGAAGCTCTTCTTCACCCACGTCAACTTTAGTAACGCGAAGTTTGTCTGCATCTGGGTGTTGACCACATTCAACAACGTGACCCACTTTAACGCCAGTGAAAGAACCCGCTACAGGAAGAACGTCGTCTACCTCTAGGCCGGCCATTGTAATTTGATGAGTGAGTTCGTCAGTAGTAACCGCTGGGTTTACCCACTCACGAAGCCATGATTCGCTGAATTTCATGTTGATGAACCCTCTGGATTACTTGAACTGTTTTAGGAAACGAAGATCGTTTTCGAAGAACGCACGTAGATCGTTCACGCCGTAACGAAGCATCGTTAGACGCTCAACACCCATACCGAATGCGAAACCAGAGTATTTTTCAGGATCGATGCCTACACTACGTAGTACGTTCGGGTGAACCATACCGCAGCCTAGAACTTCTAACCATTTACCGTTTTTGCCTTTCACGTCTACTTCAGCTGAAGGTTCAGTGAATGGGAAGTAAGATGGACGGAAACGTACTTCTACTTCTTCTTCGAAGAAGTTACATAGGAAATCGTGCAGGATGCCTTTCAACTGTGCAAAGTTTACGTTCTCATCAACCAGCATACCTTCCACTTGGTGGAACATTGGCGTATGCGTTTGGTCGTAGTCGTTACGGTATACACGGCCCGGTGCGATGAAACGGAATGGTGGTTTACCATTTTCCATCGTACGGATCTGTACGCCTGACGTATGAGTACGAAGCATCAAATCTGGATTGAAGAAGAAAGTATCGTGGTCAGTACGCGCTGGGTGATCAGCGGCAATATTTAGCGCATCAAAGTTGTGGAATGCATCTTCGATCTCTGGGCCAGCTTCTGTGTTAAAACCAAGTTCGCCAAAGAACTTCTCAATACGCTCTACAGTACGAGTTACTGGGTGTAAACCACCGTTCTCAATACGACGACCTGGTAGTGTTACGTCGATTGTTTCTGCTGCTAGTTTCGCTTCAAGCTCTGCACGTTGTAGTGCGTCTTTACGAGCTGCGATAGCTTGCTGAACGACGCCTTTCGCTTTGTTGATCTCTTGACCAGCTTCACGGCGTTCTTCTGGTGGTAGTTTGCCTAGGCTTTGAAGTTGAGCAGTTAGCTCACCTTTTTTACCCAGATACTGAACACGCACTTCATCAAGTGCGACTAGCGATTCGGCAGCTTCAATTGCAGTGCTCGCGCTAGCAATGATCTCTTCTAGATGTTGCATCGTTTCCTCATCTACCTGTTGGTAGTGTCCATAAGGGAGTGATTGGTTTTTTGATAGCTGTACATAGTAGCCAAACCGGGCACCAATGCCAAATTGAATTACGAAAAGAAGAGGTTATTGAATAAAAAGAGCACAAAAACGTCAAAAATGTCATCTTTCATTAATCTGCCGTTAAGTTGTGCCCTTTGTTTTAGAAATAGTATTGAATAGATAGCTCGATAAAATCGTCATCTCGGGCGAAATAGAGCAAATCGTTTGGCGTTTCATTTTTGAACAACCAAGCATCAATTTGCCACTTAAAGTTATTCGATATTCGGCTCGAGGCTTCTAACTTGGCATTGTAAACATCGGCGTTATCTAAATCCTTTGTGATTCCCGTCAACACTTCCGTTCCGTCCTCGTCGTTGAGCGCCCAACGAATGCCTGCAAACACATCATTTTGACCGATAGTTTGTGCGTTATTCCCACGACTGTCGTAGAGGTACTCACCAATCACACCCACATCCCAAACCGTGTCAAATGCGCCAACGAAGGTGTACTCAAATCCCGTCACAAGACCGACATGATTATCAGCACTATCTCGATAAACACTTTCCAGTTTCCATAACCAATCGCCAACGATTCCTTGTACATCGAGACCGACATGACTCATCAGAGCGTAGTAAGGCTTTAATTCCCCGTACTCAAAACGAAAGTAAGGATCCCGGTTTGTTCCATATAAATAGCTCAGGCCTACGTCCCAATCGCCAAGCATTTTCGAATATCGAAAAGCCACATCTACCTGCTTTTCTTCTCTGCTTGATTCATAGATAGCATCATCTGAGACAACAGGTTCGGTTCGCAAGCGCCCGTCAGTACCCGCAAACGTTCGTTCCCTAAAGTAAGGTAATAACATTGCATGGACGGTGCCCCACTCTTTGAATGAGGTAAAATGCAACATCGGCTGACCGAGCATATCTTCACCATCGACGGCTTCAATGGCGTCTGTCTGGTTTACTACATCAACCAAATGGGCGGATTCCGTCACTCCCCAAAAGACCTTACTAATCCCAACTCGAAGCTCATAATCATCCCAATAAGTCAGATAAAGCGCCTCTCTTATGTCTCCATGACTTCGCTCATCGTCTAGATTATCCAAACGATAGAAAGGTGTGAGGGTAAAGCTCGCATCACCATTTTGCATCTCCCAGTAAAATTCTGGCTGCAAAACCAATGACGTTTGCGCTTTGCTCTGACCCTGAGAGCCAGAATCAAAAAACTGACGATGCTCAATATTGACTTGTCCTGCAAGCTCAATGGCGGCAAGAGGCATCGAGTAAAGAGAGGTTGCTGCGCTAAGCAACAACCCAACATTTGATTGCTTCATTTCTCCCCCATTACCTCACTCGCTTTAACACATTCTTATGAAAATCATTGTCTTCTAGCCCAGTGTTAAAGCGCATTTCACTTGTTGTTAGCTCAGTGCTTTTTCCTGTTTGATGATTTGTCATCGCCATGGTGTGCGCTCGCCAATATTGGTTGAGGTACTGCTTGTAATCTGAGAAAGAAAGCGTTTTTAACAACGACCCTTTGCGATCGTAAAACTCAACTTTCAGTGGGCGATAATGCGCTTTATCTAACCACACCGTTTGCTTGGTATAACCTGAATTTTTGTCTGTAGGGATTTGCTCTATGACGAAAACATCTTGCCCATTTATGGTGTCATCTTTTAAGTAATTGAAACGATATTTTTCGATCTCAAAAGAACTGAGATCCTCATACGCAAATTCACTACCCATAAAAGGGCCTGATTTGTTACGCGAGGAAATACGTTTCACACGCTTCAATGCTGGAAGGTAAAGCCACTGGTCATCGGCACCCACTGTATGAGAGTGGTTGAGAAACGCGGTGCCTTTCACATCTCTTGGTTCATCAAATATTGTGAGTCCTTTGTCACCATCGTCCTCAACTTCGAGTGATTGAAGGCGCATTAAACGTGTGCTGCTTTCTCCTTGTGCGTTCCGCAGAATCATTTTCATAGTAGCAACAGAATCCCCCCACCCTTCATCACGGGCTTTGCGCTCTTGAGCAATTTCTAATCCTTTCGCTTCATCCGCTAACACCGCATGACTCATAAAAAGCGAGACAGAAAGTGCAGATACTTTTAAGGCATTTTTTAGTAAATTCATGTTCAATCCTTTGATTCGTTATGACTGAATAACAGCCGTGGTTTGAGAGTCAGTTGATTTAAGCTTGTTTCGGCGGTCCACCTCGTCGTAGACGCCTTTGTCAAACAACATCAGTAGAGTCGGTAGAAAGATGAAATCCACAACAAGAGCAATGAAGATAACAATTGCACTCAACTGCCCCATATCGGCATTTAAGCGGAAGCTCGACATCGCCAGAACGGAGAAACCAGCAACAAGCACGACAGTCGTAATCCAAAGCGCGCGCCCCACGGTGCGAAAAGCGTAACGAACCGCTTGTTCCGCACTATGGCCATCTTTACGAGCGTGTTGGTATTTAGAGAGAAAATGAACGGCATCATCAACCACAACGCCAAGCGTCAACGTCACAACAACAGACAACCCCAAATTAATTTCACCAGAAACCAGCGCCCAAATACCAAAACCAATAAGCGCAGGGGCGATATTCGGGACCAGGCTGATTAAACCGAGCTTGAACGAGCGTAAGGCAAAGATCAGTAATGCCGAAATTAAGACCAGAGTGATAGGCAAGGTTGACAGCATGCTAGCCATATTCGTTTCGCCAATATGCGCAAACATCAGTGATCAGGGCAAGATCATGAAAATCCTTTATGGCATAAGGGGTGACGTGAAGTGATGTTTCCACTAATTTGTACATTTAAATCACAATAATTTCAATACATTCAAGATCGATTTGATGATCAG
>NZ_JAMZAP010000038.1:0-14335 GCF_024181785.1 Vibrio sp. Y42_MX_L11 | reverse complement strand
GCTGACGGAAGAAACCAGCTTCAAAGCTGGGATCAAAAGAAAGCAGAAAAAAGCGAACCGTAGCAACAGCTACCTTTCGCAAGTCCTTGCAGGGCAAGGGGTTTCGTAATCTTTCCCTGGTGTTTTGTTGATGATTACAACAAGTATTTCTGAATAAAATCATGGTTAAATCTTCAGTTAGCACACCTATTATCATAATGTGCCAGTATATATTAGTTGTGAGGTGTTAATATTCAACTAATAGATTCAGTGCTAATTACCCAACAAAAAATATAGCTTTCAGTATAGGATGTATTTTTATTATTGTGGTGAAGTTCTCTAGGGATAAGTGATTTAGGAAATGTATATGTCGAGGGGCTTTTGCCATGGCGCTTATTTAGTAAAAGCAATTGAGTTCATAGTATCTAAATCTAAAAAATGTTTATTATTTGGATGTTCTTATAATTAAGAGCCAGTGAAATAAAATAAAGATGAAGAAGTGTTAGCGCTATTACTAAGGGGATTTATTTAGCTGATGCAAAAAACCATTGCAATATTTAAAATAAATATAGTTCAGGTCTCATTTCGAGCCTGAGTAACTGTAAGTGATATGTCGAAGAATAAATATAAAAACATGATGAATTAAAAAGCAACTTAAAAATACGTTCCTACAGGAAACTACTTTAATGCACTGACTTCATATTATAATCAACTATTAAAAGTACACTCAATGTTTCATATTAAATATTTTATCAATCCTATTTTCTTTTTGATAGTAGGAGGGTTGTTTTATCTACTATCACCTTATGTTTTTTACGTTAATGATTACTTCGGTATCGAATTCCTTCAGGTAGCGGTATCAAGCCATATAAAAAACGGGGGGTTATATAAGTACAATGTGGTGGATTTGATAGTTATTTTTACATGCTTCACTCTTGGCTTTTCAGCGTTCTTTAAAGTATCTAAGTCGCGAATGCCATCTAGTGATCAGTATTATAACTACCGCTTACTCCCCATGTTGATTTTTTCAATCCTTTTTGTTGTTTTAATGTTAACTGTTGTTAAGGCTAGATTAGCAGGGGTGGTTTTTTTTAGTGGGTATGAATCATATAATAAGTCTATTTTAGGGCCACTAGCAACGCTATGTTTTATGTCAATGTGGTTTTATTTGTATTTTAGTAAAAAGTATTTTTTATTCTTATTTTTATTGTCTGCTACCTTGCTACTAAGTTTAGGGTCGAGAATGTTTTTTATTTTACCGTTGTTATCTTTTTTGGTTGATTTTGTTCATAAAAACCCTAAAAAGATATTTAAAATTTTAATTTTTACCTTTTTAGCTTTAATTTTTGTTCTAATTGTTGGCTTATGGAGAGCTAATGGTCAGATTTCGTTAGTTTCTCTTATTGGTGTTTTATTTGCGGAACCTATATTTACATCAATCGGTACTCTTTATTATTTTAATGATGGCAGACCTTTGATTGGTGTGCCTTATGACGTTTTTGCTGCTTTTATCAATTTTATTCCTTCATTTTTATTTCCAGATAAAAATACACTTATGTATTTAATTATGCAAGATGAGAAAGTGAATAATCCATTTGGGGCACAATCGCTATTAATTAACCTATATAAAAACTTCGGTGCATTTTACCCAGTTTTTATTTTTTTTATTGGGGGGGGGTATGGTTTTTTATATAAAAGGCGGCTTTCTGATAAGAAGTATTACGTTGCTTATCTTATGACATTGCCATTAACGCTTACTTATATTTATCGTGAAGGGTTTATTACAGTAATAAAAGTAATGTTTTTTAATAGTGTTTTTTTACCTTTTTTATTATTGAGTATAATTGGGATGCTTTTAACAAATAAGAAAAGATAAAATTATTTGCTCATAATTAAAAAGGGCTGATGTGGTTAGTTCCTTTGGAGGTTACGAACAATCAAAAAATCTAAAATAAAAAATCCGTAATTTTTATGCTAAAGGATACCTTTTATAAAACTTAATCACAGGCGTAACTTGTTATCAGTATATCTAAATAGTTTTGGTTTGTAGATAAAGCGTGTTCCCAATAGGGGGATATTATAAAGAGCTTAAATGGCATAAACCGGCTGTTACCCTATTAAAATTTTGCATTGCTTACTTAGCGCTGTGCACTTAATTTGATGAGTTTTGTTTGTCATTGAATGTATTTATATTTCCTCAGAAAAGATTAAAAGTATGTTTATAGAAAAAAATAGTAAGGTTCTTGTCGTAGTTTCTAGTTTATCTAGGACTTCACTGGCTTCTTCTGAAAGAGCAATTCATTTAGTTAAAACACTTGTGAGTAAGGGGATCAAAGTTTCTGTATTAACTATAAAAGATGATGATATAGAAACTTTTAATGGAGAAGTTGAAATTTATCAATATCTAAATATTAAGCCTATGTTTAGAAATAAGCTGTTAAACCGCGTTTTATCACCTTTTCCAGATAGTTCATTTTTAAGGCTTTGGAAAAGCAAAAGGTATATCTTAAAAAAGTTAGGAAATGATTGGGATATCATAATTAGCTCAACGCCACCACACTCAATAAACTTGATCGCTGCATCACTTGTGAATAAATCTAAAGCAAAATGGATTATTGATTTAAGGGACGCATGGAAAGGAAATCGTCTACATAGGTATGGTACTATCTTTCATGAATTAATCTCAGATCTAACTTATAAAATTTACTTGAACCGTTGTAATTTGATTTTAGCCAACACGGAAAAATTAAAAGACGAAATATTAAGGCATGGTATTCGTACAGAAATAAGAACTGTGCCAAATGGTTATCCTAGAGATTACTATACAGCTAGAAATATACATTCCAAATATGATTATCTCTATAGTGGCTCACATTATAACTTTAAAGCTGTTAAGGTTATTAATAGCTTAATATCGCAATGCGATTCGAAAGTTAAGGTGGCTTTTTTGGGCGATGGGTTTGGTATTATAGATAGTTGCTATAGCTTAGGTAAAGTTTCTTCTAAAGCGGTGCCTAATTATTTGTTTAGTGCAAAAGTTTTAGTTTTATACCTCCCAAAAGAAGAAGAAGGTTCCGCTAGGATATTATTAAAAGCTTATGGCTATGCTAAATCAGGAAAACCTATTATTTATATAGGCCCACAAAATGCTACATTTGATTTTTTAATTAAATATTCTAACGTTTTCCAAGTCCACGAAGATAAGCCAAGCACTATGGAAAAGGCTCTTGGGCTAATTGAGGGGAAGGAATATGATATTAATTTAGCGGGTATTAATTCAGACTTTTCATATGAGAAAAACTTTGAAGCAAAATTAATTAGGAGTTAGTGAGGCATGAGGATCTTTATCAATGCGACAGCTGCTAAGCACGGTGGAGCATTAACTATATTAAATAGTTTTCTTAAAAGTAAGGGGACGGATAGTTCTAATAACTTTGTAGTTATGTCTCCTAATAAACCTTTAAAAAAATATGAAAATATAACTTGGATAAAAAAGGAAACTTCTGGCTTTAGTACTTTATTTTTTGCTCTTTGTACTTCATGGTTTTATTGCAAACTTTATAAATGTGATAAAATTATAAGCTTTTCAAATGTGAATACATTACTCCCTTTGGGAAGTAAAGTTACTTACTTCCATAACGCGTTAATATTTAGCGGGCAAGAGGTTAAGTATTTTATTCTTAGAAATATTATTAAGTACTTTGGTAAAAAGTCATGTAAGTATATTGTACAAACTTCATATGTAGAAAAAACATTTAAAGATGAATTCGGAAGTGGGTATAAAATAGAAGTACGTTGGCCTGGTGTATCTGCTGAGGTTGTTCAGGGTAAAGCTAAGATAGATTTTAACATTAAAGAGTATGATGAAAAAATTAAAGTATTAGTTCCAATTACCGATATCAGTTTAACTCATAAGAATTTTGATTTGGTTTTAAGTATTGCTGAACTTTTAATAGAAAACGATATTGCTTTCTTTGTCACCGCGGATTCTGATTTGAAAATTGACAATATTAACTTTATAGGTGCGCAGAGCAGAGCGGCTTACCTAGCTTTACTAGATATAGTTGACGCTACCTTAATTACATCCACTTTTGAAACTCTTTGCTTGCCAATATTCGAATCTTTAGTAAAAAACAAACCGGTTTATGTTTACAGTGCGCCATACTTGGAAGGTTTATTCAATGATTTTGGCGTGATTTTTGGATTAACTGAATTTAATAATAAAGATGCATTAAAGTCAAAATTAAATTGTTTTTCGAAAATAGATATTAACGATAAAGAAAAGAAATATATCTCTGCAAATTGGGACTTTTAATAAATGAGTGATAACAATGTTTAAAAATAATACATTACTAATAACCGGCGGTACAGGCTCATTTGGCAATGCTGTATTGCGTCGCTTTTTAAATACCGACATTAAAGAAATTCGCATTTTTTCACGTGACGAGAAAAAGCAAGACGACATGCGTAAACACTTTAATTCCGATAAATTAAAGTTTTATATTGGTGATGTACGCGATAGCCAAAGTGTTAATACCGCCATGCGCGGTGTTGACTACGTATACCATGCTGCAGCACTAAAACAAGTTCCGTCATGTGAGTTTTACCCATTAGAAGCCGTTAAAACTAACGTATTAGGTACAGAAAATGTGCTAGAAGCCGCTATAGCTAATAATGTTGAACGCGTTGTGTGTTTGAGTACCGATAAAGCCGTGTACCCAATTAATGCTATGGGTATTTCAAAAGCGATGATGGAAAAAGTGATTGTGGCTAAAAGCCGTAATTTAGCGCATACCAATACCACAATATGTTGTACGCGCTATGGTAATGTAATGGCATCTCGTGGCTCGGTTATTCCTTTGTTTATCCGTCAGGTAGTTAATAACGAGCCTATTACTATTACCGACCCAAGCATGACCCGCTTTATGATGACCTTAGACGACGCGGTTGACTTAGTATTACATGCTTTCGAAAATGGTAAAAATGGTGATATTTTTGTACAAAAAGCGCCAGCCGCAACCATAGACGTGTTAGTAACCGCGTTACTCGAAATGCTTAAAAAGCCAGAGCATGTTGTAAACGTGATTGGTACTCGCCACGGAGAAAAACTGTTTGAAGCCTTATGTAGCCGCGAAGAAATGTTTGTGGCACAAGAGCAAGGTGAATACTTTAGAGTACCTGCCGATAATAGAGACTTAAACTACTCAAAGTTTTTTGAAGAAGGTGACGCAGACCTTTCTAAAGTGGAAGATTACAACTCGCATAATACCGAGCGTTTAGACGTTGAAGGTATGAAGCAACTGCTACGTAAGCTTGATTTTATGCGTGAAATTGAATCTGGAAATATCCTTGTTCCGGAAGGGGTGTAAGCATGAAAATATTAATTTTAGGAGCTACAGGCATGCTAGGTTATAGCCTGTTTAGCAACTTGAATGAGCACGCAAACTTGTCGGTATTTGGTACAGTTAGAAGTCTTGCTGGCAAAGAGCACTTTTTTAAAGACACTCAGCAGCAATTAATTACTGCTGTTGATGCTTACGACATTAGCTCACTGCAGCACGCAATCGAAACTGTGACCCCTGATGTGGTAATTAACTGTGTGGGTTTAATTAAGCAGCATGGTATTTCAAAGCAGCACATAGATGCTGTTAAAATTAATGCATTATTGCCACATGAGGTGGCCAATATTTGTGACCAATTTAATGCAAAATTGATTCATTTTTCTACCGACTGTGTTTTTACTGGTGAGGTAGGTTTATATACCGAAGACTCATTACCTGATGCGCGTGACTTATATGGTAAATCTAAATGTTTAGGTGAGGTGAGCTATGGCAAGCACTTAACCTTAAGAACCTCAATTATAGGGCACGAGCTTACTTCTACGGTGAGTTTAGTTGACTGGTTTTTATCACAAGTCGAAAGTACTAAAGGTTTTTCTAAAGCCGTGTTCTCTGGCTTACCTACCTGTTATATAGCGAAACTGTTGGTAAAGTATATTTTACCAAACCCAGAGGTTGCAGGCTTATTGCACTTATCGGTAGACCCAATTGACAAGTACACGTTATTGCAGCTGATTGCCAAGCAATACCAAAAGCAGATCACTATTACTGAGTCACAAGAGCTGGTGATTGATCGCTCGTTAAATTCAGATAAGTTTAGGCAGTTAACGCAGTTTAATCCGTCCCCGTGGAACGAACTTGTTGAATATATGCATACAGATTACGTAAAAAGGTATAAAGTATGAAAAAGTTAAAAGTTGTTACAGTTGTAGGTACTCGTCCAGAGATTATTAGGCTGTCATGCACCATCGCAAAGCTAGATGAGTTTTGTGAGCATGTATTAGTGCATACTGGGCAAAACTACGATTACGAACTTAATCAAATATTTTTTGAAGACCTTGGCATTCGCGCACCAGATATCTTTTTAGAATGTGCTGGCGCTACCGCTGCCGAAACCATGGCGCAAGTAATTAGCAAAGCCGATGCCATGTTTGCTGAAGTAAAGCCCGATGCAATTTTAATACTGGGCGATACCAACAGTGCGATGGCGGCTATTCCGGCTAAACGAAAAAAAATCCCGATATTTCATATGGAGGCAGGCAACCGCTGTTTTGACATGCGAGTACCTGAAGAGATCAACCGTAAAATAGTGGATCATATTTCTGACGTTAACATGCCTTATACCGATATAGCACGCGAATATTTATTAGCCGAAGGCTTAAAGCCCGATCTAATTGTTAAAACAGGTAGTCCAATGGACGAAGTGCTAAATCGCTACGCAGATAAAATTGCCAATGCCGAAATTTTAACCACGCTAGGTTTAACATCGGGCGAGTATTTTGTGGTAAGTGTGCACAGAGAAGAAAATGTAGACTCTGAGACAAACATTCACAGTTATGTAAAAGCTTTGAACGCCATTGCCGAAAAATACCAGCATCCTATTATAGTTTCAACTCACCCTCGCACCAGAAAGAAAATTGATTTACTTAACCTTGAGTTTCACCCTTTGGTTAAATTATTAAAACCACTTGGCTTTAGTGATTACGTAAAACTGCAAATGGACGCTAAAGTGGTATTAAGCGACAGCGGTACCATTACCGAAGAGTCTTCTATTTTAAACTTTCCTGCCATTAATATTAGAGATGCACAAGAGCGTCCCGAAGGCTTTGAAGAAGGTGCAGTTATGTTTACCGGCATGAATGTAGAGCGCATACTTCAAGCTCTTGAAATTCTAGATAAACAGCCTCGTGGTGCGAATAGACTCATTAATAAAGTGCAAAACTACATTGCCCCTAATGTATCAGACAAGGTATTACGAACCATTATTAGTTATACCGACTATGTAAATAGAGTGGTGTGGAAAAAATATTAATGAAACTTGCTTTGATCATTGATGACTACTTGCCAGACAGCACTCGAGTGGGTGCTAAAATGTTTCATGAGCTCGCACTTGAGCTCATGGCCAGTGGGCACAATATAACAGTTATTACACCTGCTGTAGGGCAAGTCAAAAGCTTTACTGAGGAAAATGTAGAGGGAGTAAACGTTTGGCGTTTTAGCTCTGGCCCCATTAAAGACGTGGGTAAAGTAACACGAGCACTAAACGAAACGTTACTCTCTTTTAGAGCTTGGTCGGCTATTAAGCAACGTGTAAACGAACACACGTTTGATGGCGTAATTTATTACTCCCCTTCAATATTTTTTGGCGGCTTAGTCAACAAAATCAAGCAACGTTGTAAATGCCTTTCTTACTTAGTGTTAAGGGATTTATTTCCACAATGGGTGATAGATGCTGGTATGCTCAAAAAGAGTTCGTTAATAGCGCGCTACTTTAAATTTTTTGAACAGCGTTCTTACCAAGCAGCAGATACTATTGGTTTAATGTCTGAAAAAAACATTGAAGTATTTACGCAAAGTAACCGCACGCATTACCCAACAGAAATTTTACGCAACTGGGCAGATACAACACCAAGTAATACTAACGCTAACTCTATTCGTACTCAGCTACAACTAGAAAATAAAGTTATTTATTTTTATGGTGGCAATATTGGCCATGCACAAGATATGGCAAACTTAATGCGCTTAGCTAAAAGTATGCAGCATTATACACAGGCGCACTTTTTATTTATTGGTCAAGGTGACGAAGTAGGCTTAATAAATCAGCTTGCACAGCAATGGAAACTCACAAATTACAGTTATTTACCATCGGTTGATCAAAAAGAATTTAAACGCATTTTAGCTGATATAGACATAGGGCTATTTTCTTTGTCAGCTAAGCATACAGCACATAATTTTCCAGGTAAATTGCTGGGCTATATGGTGCAGTCGTTACCCATTTTAGGCAGCGTGAATAGCGGTAATGACCTAAAAGAGTTGGTTAATTCCAGTGGTGCAGGCTTTATAAGTATTAATGGCGATGATGAAGCATTGTTAAAAAATGCAGTAGCGTTATATAACAGCCCTAGCTTACGGAAACAGGTAGGCGAAGATGCATATAAATTGCTAGAAAGTGAATTTTCAGTCACTTCAATCGCTGCTAATATTGTAAAAAAGTTAAGTGAGCGCTTATGAGGATGATAACTCAGGAAAATATAGCGTCTTTATTTGAGCAGGCGAACAACTCTCCCAGAAAAAGAGCTCACTTAAATTTGCACGCTAGTTTTGATGATAAGGTGCAAAGACTCTACATAGCGTTACTGTAACTGTTCACCAAGACGGTCTTGCTTAATTTTGTGATTTATGCAGCTTAGTGATTTCAACTAAAATGAGGTATTAAACTATCACTCAAGCAGAACTTTCTACTATATGAATTTCCAATGCACACTTCACTGAAACTGTCCAGACCAAACGGGTGAACAGTTACGCGTTACTTAAAGGTAGTTACGTAGAGCCTCACTTTCATGCATTAGCACATCAATGGGAAATGTTTATAGTGCAGAGTGGCGTGTTAAAAGTAAAACTGCATAATAAAGATGGTTCAGTAATAAACTCGTTGTTAGTTGGCGATGCACAAAATGTTCAAACTGTAGAGTTTAAACCGGGTGATATGCACAGTGTAGAATGCATGTCAGATCAAGCGCTAATGCTAGAAATAAAAGAAGGCCCTTTTGTTGAGCAAGATGCAAAGATATTACTCAAATCTTAAGTGATATAAAAGAGTGGTTTTGCATAAAGTTGAGCGTACTTCTTGCTAAGAATCTATAATCAACAATTCTTTACTAACATGCCTTAATGCATCGTAAGATAAATTTTATTTTGATCTCTAAGATAAAATCAATTAAAAATTAATACTTGGATTCACTATGTTTTTAGACCTGCTTTTTACTTTTTTTATTGCTTTTGCAATTTTATTTTTAATGCGGAAGGTTGCGCGTAGAGTAGGCCTAGTTGATAAGCCATCTGGGCGAAAATTACACTCTGGTAATATCCCGCTAGTTGGGGGAATATCTATATGTATTACTATTGTAAATTATATTTACTCGCATCCAGGTATGATTAATCATGCTAATTTATATATGCTTTGTATATGTGGTTTAACTGCTGTCGGCGCACTAGACGATCGCTTTGACTTAAGTGTTAAAGTGCGCATGCTAGTGCAAACACTAATATCAGTTGCTATGATTTATTTTGCCAATACTGAAATGCATAGCTTAGGCAATTTATTAGGCTTTGGTGCAATAGAGTTAGGAGTATTTGGTGGCTTAGTTACTGTGCTTGCTGTAATTGGCTGTATTAATGCATTTAACATGGTAGACGGTATTGATGGCCTTTTAGGTGGGTTATCAATAGTTACTTTTGGTAGTGTGGGTATATTGCTGGCACTATCGGGTGAGCAAAGCTTAAGCTATTTATGTTTATTATTTGTAGTTTGTATGGTGCCTTATATTTTAATGAACTTAGGTTTGGTTGGGCATAAACGAAAAGTGTTTATGGGTGATGCGGGCAGCATGATGATTGGCTTCACTGTAATTTGGTTACTAATTGGTGCAAGCCAAGCTGAAGGTAACCCAATGATCCGCCCAGTAACAGCATTATGGCTTATTGCAGTGCCACTAATGGATATGGTTTCAATAATGATACGCAGAGTTAAACAAGGTAAATCACCTTTTAAACCAGATCGCGATCATTTACATCATATTTGTCAGCGTTTAGGTTTATCGTCATTACAAACGCTGGGTTTAATATGTTTTATTGCCTCAATGTTTGCAGGCATTGGTATACTAGGCGAAGTACTTTTATTACCAGAGTTCATAATGTTTTATGGTTTTATTATTTTATTTGCGATGTATTTATTAGTACTTATAAATTATTGCACAGTGATTAACTCTTTTAGACGGCAATTGCGCCGTAACTGTTCACCAAGACGGTCTTGCTTAATTTTGTGATTTATGTAGCTTAGTGATTTCAACTAAAATGAGGTATTAAACTATCACTCAAGCAGAACTTTCTACTATATGAATTTCCAATGCACACTTCACTGAAACTGTCCAGACCAAACGGGTGAACAGTTACATTGCGCCTACCTGAAAAAAAATATTCGGCGGGTAAGTAGGTTAAAGAGATCGATATATGGCGAAAGCTCAGAGTTATTCGGTGCTTGCTTTTCCCCTCATACTAAAGGTTATTATTTGTGGCCTTGATTTACTTACTCTATCTATAAAATTGACCAATCATCAAGGACTAAAATGAAAATTGCAGTAGTCGGCACAGGGTATGTAGGCCTCTCTAACGCTATGTTATTAGCACAACATAATGAAGTTGTTGCGCTCGATATTGATGAACAAAAGATAGTTCTTTTAAATAATAAAAAATCTCCAATTGTTGATACTGAAATTAGTGATTTTTTAACACGTAGTGATTTAAGCTTTACTGCTACTACTGATAAAAATGCAGCATATAAAAATGCAGATTTTGTAATTATTGCCACGCCAACCGATTACGATGTAGAAAATAACTACTTTAATACCAGCTCGGTTGAGGCAGTTATTAAAGATGCTGTATCACATAACCCAAGTGCAATTTTAGTAATTAAATCGACAGTACCTGTTGGCTTTACGCAAAATATTAAAATAGAATTAGGTGTAGATAATTTAATGTTTTCACCAGAATTTTTACGTGAAGGTAAAGCTCTGCATGATAATTTACATCCTTCACGAATTGTTGTTGGCGAGCAAAGTGAGCGTGCCGAAGTGTTTGCTAATCTACTTAAACAAGGCGCGATCAAACAAGATATTGATGTGCTTTTTACAGATTCGACCGAAGCTGAGGCTATTAAACTATTTTCAAACACTTATTTAGCAATGCGTGTAGCTTACTTTAATGAGTTAGACAGTTATGCTGAGGCGCATGGATTAAACAGTAAGCAAATTATACAAGGTGTTAGTTTAGATCCGCGTATAGGTAACCACTATAACAATCCTTCGTTTGGTTATGGCGGTTATTGTTTACCTAAAGATACCAAACAACTACGCGCAAATTATGCTGACGTACCTAATAATATTATTGGTGCAATTGTTGACGCTAATACTACACGCAAAGATTTCATTGCAGCTTCTATCCTAAAACGCGATCCTAAAGTAGTGGGTATATATCGATTAGTGATGAAGTCTGGTTCTGATAATTTTAGAGCCTCATCTATTCAAGGTATTATGAAGCGTATAAAGGCTAAAGGGGTTGAAGTTGTAGTTTATGAGCCCGTACTTGAGGAAAATGAGTTTTATCATTCACGTGTAATTAAAGACTTAAATGAGTTTAAACAAATTTCAGATGTAGTTGTATCAAACCGTATGGTTGAAGAGCTTAGTGATATTGCAGATAAAGTATATACACGTGATTTATTTGGTAGTGATTGATAAATATTAAAGACTTTAGGCATTGGGTAAAGACTCAATAATTATGGGTAAGTATTAGATCATATAATATTTAAAACACTGAGTTCAATTTGAGCTCGGTGTTTTTTATTTTAGTTGAGGGTGTTTTACATCACGCAGTACTTTTAAAAAAGATTAAATATATTCAGCTTAGATATATTACTTAGCTGATAATTTATAAAAATATTAAAAATATTAAAAATATTAAAAATATTAAAACGATTAATAAAATTAAAGGACTATTCGTGAAAGCTGTTATCCCTGTTGCCGGTTTAGGCACGCGTATGTTGCCCATGACCAAAGCCATTCCTAAAGAAATGCTACCATTGGTTGATAAACCATTAATACAATACATAGTAAATGAGTGTGTTGCTGCGGGCATAAAAGAAATTGTATTAGTAACGCATAGCTCTAAAAATGCCATTGAAAACCATTTTGATACCAGCTTTGAGCTAGAAGCTACATTAGAGAAACGTGTTAAGCGTGTTTTACTTGATGAAGTACGCTCTATTTGCCCACCTGATGTAACCATTATGCATGTACGCCAAGGCGAAGCTAAAGGATTAGGCCATGCTGTATTGTGCGCAAAGCCTATTATTGGTAATGACGATTTTGTAGTGGTATTGCCCGATGTAATCCTCGATGCTTATACCGCAAATCAAAAAACACAAAACTTGGCAGCTATGATCAAGCGTTTTAATGAAACGCAAGCAAGCCAAATTATGCTTGAACCTGTAGCACAGGAAGATGTGAGCAAATACGGTATTGCTGATATTAACGGTGTAGAACTAACCCCAGGTGAAAGTGCTGCTATAAATGCCATGGTTGAAAAGCCAGATGTTGATGTTGCACCTTCAAACCTAGCTGTTGTTGGCCGTTATGTACTAAGTAAAAACATTTGGTCGCTACTTGCTAAAGTAAGCGATCATTTTGAGGCCGGATCACCCCATTTCAGCGACATCAGACGTTAAAAAATTCTCTGCGAACTTCTTTTTCCACTGAAGCGGCGTGAGTTCCGCAACGTCAGCGGCCGGATGGACCGCCACTCGCTGTAAAACATCAACCAGGTAATGGTAAGGATTGATATTATGAAGTCGACAAGTCACCATTAAACTTTGGAGCACTCCTAACTGCTCCGCACCCAACTCAGTCCAACAGAACAAGAAGTTTTTTCTTCCCATTGGAATAACGCGCAAAGCTCGTTCAAGATGGTTCGTGTCGATTTGAAGATGTGGGTTCGTGAGGAACACTTTGAGTTCGTCGCAACGTTCACCGGCATAATTCAATGCTTTAAGAAGCTTATTCGAGGGCAAGTATTCCGGATTTTGTCTCTGCTCGTAAACCCATTCAAAAAATTGAGTTATTATCGGCTCGCTGTTCTTTTGTCGATACTCTAGCGCTTTATCCGCCGGTAACTTAGCATTTCGGATGTGCTTTTCTTGCTGGTACAGCTGTGCTATCAAGTCAAGTGCATGCTGAGCCAATTGAGGTTCGATATCTAAAGCTTGCTCCAGGGCAATCGCATGAAAGTTCCCACTTTTAAAGGGCTCTCGTCAAATTAGTATCTTCTAATTTACAAGGCGTTTCTTCTACATTCATCACAACATTGGAAACTCATTAAGGATCATTTTGAGTGATTTTGAATGGTTCTGTAACTTAAACGGAGCCAGATTATGACGACAATAACGAACCCATTTATGCATTTCGAAGTGATAAAAGATTACCGTCAAGCCGCTAAGGTAGAGCACAAATTGTCAGACATTATTTTGTTGACGATCTGTGGTGTGCTATCCGGTTTTGATACCTGGGAAGGTATCTGTGATTTTGGTGAAAGCCGAACCGATTTTCTTAAGTCATTGGGTGATTTTGACAATGGCATTCCGTCGTCAGATACCATCGCTCGCGTCATGGGCATGGTGAGCCCGTCAGCGATGCAAAAGGCATTCATCAGTTGGATGAAAGATTGTCATCAAATCACAGATGGCGAAGTGGTAGCAATCGATGGAAAAACCGTTCGCGGTTCTTACAATAAATCTGAAGAGCGCTCAGCAATTCATATGGTGAACGCCTTTGCCACGGCGCAAGGTCTTTGTCTTGGGCAATCTAAAGTTGATTGCAAAACCAATGAAATTACAGAGATCCCCAAGTTGTTGGAATTGCTAAATATATCTGGTTGCTTAGTGACGATTGATGCAATGGGTTGTCAGAGAAAAATCGCCCAAAAGATAGTCGATAAAAATGCTGATTACTTACTTGCAGTGAAAGGAAATCAAGGTTCACTGGAGAAAGCGATAGGTGAGTTTTATCGCCCCTCAATGGTAACTATTCACCCACGAGCTATTGACGACGGTTTACGCTAAAAATACTGGCGCCTGATAATCAACTTTCAACATGTGATGTTCGACGATTTCACGCAGCCATTTATAAGCAGAGACCTGCTGAAGTTTGGCTGTTTCTATCAGCGAGAACATTCGTTCGCGGAACTGG
>NZ_JAMZAP010000037.1:0-23387 GCF_024181785.1 Vibrio sp. Y42_MX_L11 | reverse complement strand
GTTAAATAACAGTAATAGATCAAAACTGGGGATCGCGGTCAAGAGGTCTGTCGCACTAACATTTGTAAACGATCACTGGATCACATTGTTTTAATTCTGAAATTGGCTGCGGAATGACGGGTTTATCGAACAAACTGAAATTTCCAAAATCTTAAAATTGTATGTTTTATAGCCTAAAACGCCAAGCCAACGTGTTCAAGGAGCGAGATATAATCATAAAGAATGCTATTTTTGCAACAAGTATAAGTCTAAAAAACAACTGACCCGATGACTTAAACCATGTAATTAATGTTTGTAAAAAACAACAAAACTTTCACAACAGGAAAGAGCAAATCTTTATTTTTAATAATTTAGTAAGGTCTAATTAAATGTAACCGATTACTTTTCATCTGGTTATTTTTTTGGCACGAGTATCAAGTTTTCCTGTTTTCCCTCCACTGAAAATAAATAGTTCTTTTCTTTTTCCGCTACAAGTTCCCCATTCGAGTATAGCTTTCCAATTATCTTCATGTTTCCGTCACCAGCTTGAATCGGTGCAATTAAAAATGAATACTGTACGGGTAATTGAACGCCTTGGTAGTGCTGCAATGCAGATCTAAGACACTGATTTTCAATAACTTTACATATTTCCACATCAAGAGACGTAATCGAAGGTGGAAAGTATCCATCGACAGAAACCCAACCATAGAGTGCCGCCTGACTCTTTGTGTCAAAGCTACCTTCCCTTACAATCGGCACAGACTGACTACACCCACTTAGTAGGAATAGTCCGACAAAACCAGCCCACATAGAATTGTTCATTATGACACCATAAACTTATTTTATAGACTTAGTTCATTTTAATTTCACACAATTCTTTATGTAAAAATATAAAAGATCAACTTATATTTATACTACAAGCGGACAATAAATCGCATTCTTCAACAACACATATTTAACATTAGATTTAATTTAACTCATCGTGACTGCACCTTAATACACTTTCAATTAGGCGGGTATATTAGAGAACAAAGATATTAAAATATCTAAGAAGCACCACAATATGCATCAGAGCACATTTGTTATCGCTGTTCTATTTAGCTCACCGAAATTAAAAACCAAAATATAATAACAACCGACCAATATTGATAAACACGAAGAGATACATCTAATATTTTCCTTGATAAAATTTCAAAAGGGACTATTCCTATGTCAGCACGCCAAACTATCGATGAGATTTTGCTAAAGTTTGCTCATCAAATAGGCTTGCCTGCACTGCATCTAACGGAAAATGAAGTAAGCTTAGCGTTTGATGATAATCTAAGAGTGCATATCATCTTTCATCCTGAATCGACAACCCTCCAGCTCGAAGCTGAGATTGTTGGTCTTCAAATCGTTAATTCCGATCTCTATCGTTCTTTCCTAGCCTTTAATTATCACTGGCCTGAGCATCAATTATTCTTTAGTTTAGATAATCATCGACATGTACTCTGTTTAAACCGACTCATTAACATTAAGCGACTGGATTATGAGTATTTTGAAACTGCTTTGGCGGAATTGTTGACGCAAAGTGAGTCGTGGGAGTCGTTATTGTCTGCTCATGTCGCCACTGCTGAGGTAGCTCCGATGCCACAAACTTTAGACTTAAGAGTTTAGGTGTCTCTATGTCCAACGACATCCAATCTAAATACACTAACTTACCGGTTCATGAAGTAAAGCAAGCACAGCAAAGTGATGCTCTGCCACAAGGAACGTTTCATGGCCGCAAAGTGACCCTACTCTCTTCATCAGAAAGCAGTTTGGCTCGAATGAGCTCTAAAAGAGAACTTAGCGAATGTTTAAACCAGTTTGCGAGTCTTGAGTCTTGTAATCGCGTCTTGGATTTTGATCAGCAGTTTAGTCTTGAAAAGCAAAACACCGCGGTCGAAAAACTACTTGAACGAAAAGTGGCCGTAATTCAACGTTCCTGAGCACGCAATATAGATGGGTTCAAAATATAAATTTCACGTATATACACCCTCCCACCCGCAAGCCCATGCAATAAAAACACCGAAGGCTCGGGGTTTTGGTTAGTACTGCTTTTTCTTTGTTAACTACTTCATTTAGAAGAAGCCTAGTGGATCAACACTGTAGCTAATCAATAGGTTTTTCGTATTTTGGTAGTGATCCAGCATCATCTTATGTGTTTCACGTCCAATACCTGACTTTTTATAACCACCGAACGTAGCGTGTGCAGGGTAAGCGTGGTAACAGTTAATCCAGATTCGACCAGCTTCGATATTACGGCCCATGCGATATGCGACGTTCGCATCACGCGTCCAAACGCCTGCGCCTAAGCCATATTCGGTGTCGTTCGCGATTTCTAATGCTTCCGCTTCATCTTTAAACTTAGTGATAGCAATCACTGGGCCAAAGATCTCTTCTTGGAAAATACGCATCTTATTGTGGCCTTCCAACATCGTTGGCTGAATGTAGTAACCCTGATTGATTGACTCTGGCTGTTCAGATACGCCACCACCAAAGACCACTTTTGCGCCTTCTTCACGGCCGATTTCGAGGTAACTTAAAATCTTATCAAACTGTTCTTGAGAAGCCTGAGCACCAACTTGAGTATCGGTATCGAGCGGGTTACCTTGCTTGATTAACTGCGCACGTTCCGTCAATTTCTCTACAAACTTATCGTAAATCGCTTCATGAACTAATACGCGAGATGGACAGGTACAAACTTCGCCTTGGTTGAAGAAGCCAAGTAGCGTACCTTCGATACACTTGTCGAGGTACTCATCTTCGTAATCGAAAACATCTGAGAAGTAGATGTTTGGAGATTTACCACCCAACTCAACAGTCGAAGGGATCAAGTTGTCCGCCGCACATTTTAGAATGTGATTGCCAACTTGTGTTGAGCCCGTAAATGCGAGTTTCGCAATGCGGTTGCTGGTTGCTAACGCTTGGCCTGCTTCTGAACCAAAACCATTAACAACGTTGATGACGCCCGGTGGCAGTAGATCACCGATCTTTTCCATAAGAACCAGAATCGACGTTGGCGTTTGTTCTGCTGGCTTCAATACCACGCAACAACCTGCCGCAAGTGCCGGTGCCAGTTTCCAAGCCGCCATCAACATAGGGAAATTCCAAGGGATGATTTGACCAACTACGCCAATCGGCTCTGGGAAGTGATAGCTTGCGGTGTGCTCATCCAGCTCCGCCGCACTGCCTTCTTGTGCGCGAATACAGCCAGCAAAGTAACGGAAATGATCTACCACTAAAGGTAAATCTGCCGCCAAGGTTTCGCGAACTGGTTTGCCGTTTTCCCAGGTTTCCGCAACTGCCAACTCTTCTAAATGCTGCTCAATACGATCCGCAATTTTCAGCAAGATGTTCGAGCGTTCAGTCACACTGGTTTTTGCCCATTTAGTTCTGATGTTGTGTGCCGCATCCAATGCTAAGTTGATATCCGCCTCGCCAGAACGAGCAACTTTACAATACGCTTGTCCGTTGATTGGTGAGATATTGTCAAAATACTCACCACCCGTTGGTTTTACCCATTCCCCACCGATAAAGTTATCGTAATGCGATTTAAAGTTAACAATGGCATTTTCACTACCTGGCTGTGCATAGATCATAACTCTTCCTTTTGTTTCTCGTTCAATATGTTATTGCAGTGTCGTATCGCACTGTTCACAAAGAGCATTACGCAAGTCACACGCCAACTACACCACACTTGTTGTTAATTAAATGTAAAACTATGATTACCAAGCGATAACAAACCAAGTGAGCGATGTTTGAGCGGATGTATGGTGTGAACACCAATGTTCAAGTGTTCCAAAATGGCACACCCTCACTGTGACAAAATGGTACAGTCATGGAACTTCAACACATTAGCGATAACAATTGGCTTTCAACTTCATGGATCCGAAGTGAACAGGCGGGTTTAAAACAGCGTCGACGCCCTGAAGATATTCGAGTGACACCAGCGACACTTCAAGATAGGCGTCACCAACTCAACTTCTTATTGGAAACCGTCACCCAGTTTGCTCTCCCGCTGTTTAATCAGCTTTTTGCTCATAGTGACAGCCGCTTAATTCTGACGGATGCCGACGGCGTCATCATCGGCAGTTGGGGACAACCTAAGTTCCGCGAGAAGTTGACCGAAATTGCGCTAAGCTCTGGTGCGTGCTGGCAAGAAAAGGTCAAAGGCACTAACGCGATTGGGACTGCGATAGTTGAAGCAAAACCGGTCTCAGTCATTGGCGATCAGCACTTTATCCAACACCATCGTTTTATTAGCTGCTCAGCCAATCCTATTTTCGATCATCTTGGTCATTTGATTGGCGTGCTAGATATCACCAGCGAACAAAAGAAACATGACTTCTCAACTCAGGTGCTGGTGCAAAACATGGTGCAGCAGGTTGAAAATCAATTACTTAACTTGATTCCACAAGGGCATATTCGTGTGGATTTGGCGTGTGAGAAAGGCTTACTGAACAGTGGGTGGCAAGGGATTATCATCGCCAATGAAGATGGACAGATTCTTGCGCACAACCAAGTTGCTTCTCAGCTCCTTGCTCAACAAAACGTCATCGGGCAATCGCTCGACGACATTCTTTCTATCCAAAGTGCCAACCATCCTTTCGTGTTCAAAACAAAGCCGTTGACCGACAAAAAAGTGAAGTCTCGTTCCGTTACCGCTTCCAATGATCTGCATTACGGCGATTCTACTGTCGAACATTGCTGGCAACAAGCCAATCGCGTTATCGATAAAGACATCAGCTTACTGATTCTCGGAGAAACTGGGGTTGGTAAAAATGAGTTTGTGAAAGCACTACATAAAAACAGCCAGAGAAAAACGGGGCCGTTGGTTTCCGTTAACTGCGGCGCACTACCAAAAGATTTGGTTGAGTCCGAGTTGTTTGGCTACGTGGCTGGTGCATTTACTGGCGCAAACAGCAAAGGCTATCAGGGAAAAATTCGCCAAGCACACAAAGGGATTTTGTTTCTGGATGAAATCGCAGATTTACCCTTGGAAGCTCAAAGCCGCTTGCTGCATGTATTGCAAGATAAAACCGTGCTTCCCGTTGGTTCAAACCAAAGTGTTCAAGTCGATACGCAAATCATCGCGGCCACGCATAAAGATCTCGAGAACTTGGTTAGCGAAGGATTGTTCCGTCAAGATTTATACTATCGCCTCAATGGTTTGATCATCGAATTGCCTCGTTTTGAAGAACGAGATGATAAGCAACAACTGATCGCAAATATCCATCGACGTCATGCTGAATCTGAACAACAACTTTGCCCTCACCTACTTTCTCTGCTGCTTTCTTACTCTTGGCCAGGAAACTTGCGTGAACTCGATAGTTTAATCAAAGTATCCGCATTAATGGCGCAAGGTGAAGAAACGTTGGAGCTCGCTCACGTACCGACTCACTTGAGTAAGAAACTCAGCCAGGCTCAAGACGTAACAACCGCTGCCGAACCCACGTTAGAACTGCGTGCAACCGTCGAAGACAAACTGCTCAAAACATATCAAGCCAATCAGGGGAACATCAGCAAAACATCTCGTATGCTTGGCGTCAGTCGAAATACAATTTATAGAAAGCTGAAAAGCCTCGGCATATTGGGTTAATCCATAACCTCAGATACAAAAAGAGCACTTTTGCGGTGCTCTTTCTATTTGAAACCTAGCTTACAGGCCACCTTGTTGTTGCGCCTGTTTTACTAATGCCTGACGTTGAGTTTCCTTCTCAGAGATCACTTGGTTGTCCTTGTGTATTTCCTGATCCAATTCTGCCGGAATGAAAACAAAGTACTTGTTAAGAGTCATCTTAGAACCTCAATTTGTTGTGTTAATCACCTTCTTGGTCAACGTAAACAACACCAGAAAAACACGTTTTACTGGATCCTTGTTGCTGGTTTCAAAAAATAGAGGATGTTCATTTATTAAACATCCTCCATGTGGGCGCTAATTATAGGCGTAGTTCAAAGGCTTACCTAGCACTCTTTTTCGCCTTTCTTGCAACCTTAGTTTCATTCTCAAACCTGATGCAATCACACATATTCAATAAAGTACTGTTAAACAAAGAAAAGTGATTTTCATCGTGACTGATAATGAGGATGATCTTCCCGGAATTATTGACTTGAAATTACGCCTAGTAAACTCGAAGGCTGCAATAATAGCGTTAAAAGGCCTTAATCCACACAGCAAAAACTTTGAAGTGATAGACAAATGCATTCATATATTTGTAAAGCCGTTTATGGATTTGTCTACCAGTTCAATATTTCACCTTTTTTGAGAAATCTTTAGCCGCTTTTTTGTGTGAAACGCCCAAAAAGAACAGACAATCAAAGTGTGGTATATGACCACACTTGTCTATCCCCACTCCGCTTTGGGAGGCGTTTATGAAAAGTAGCAAGCTTGGCCATGTGATGTCTTTCAGCAGAATGTTTTCCTTCATTGCGTTTTTGACGGCTACATTCGCATGGATTCTCAGCATGTATGCCCTATTTACTGTTTCTGTAGTAGCTCTTGTGGTCAGCGCAATTCTCTACCTCAAAGACAGGTTTTATCAAAACAAGAAAACGACCACAGAAAAGAGCGCCTAGGCGCTCTTTGAGTTTCATAAAGCCAGACACAAAAAAGGATGCTTAGGCATCCTTTTATACTTAGTCGATTTACTTAAAACGATTACACGTCGTAAGTTGTAGACGCTGTGTCGCCGCCTGTACCAGTCCAGTTCGTGTGGAAGAATTCACCACGCTCACGGTCGATACGCTCGTAAGTGTGAGCACCGAAGTAGTCACGTTGAGCTTGCAGTAGGTTCGCAGGTAGACGAGCTGTTGTGTAACCGTCTAGGAACGTTAGTGCAGAAGTCGTACATGGCATTGGGATACCTGCTTCTAGAGACTTAGCTGCCACTTTACGCCATGCTACTAGGCTGTTTTGTAGGATACCTTTGAAGTAATCATCAGAGCCTAGGAATGCTAGATCTGGGTTTGCTTCGTATGCATCACGGATGTTGCCTAGGAACGCGCTACGGATGATACAACCACCACGCCACATTAATGCAACGTTACCGTAGTTTAGATCCCAGCCATTCTCGTTCGACGCTTCGCGCATTAGCATAAAGCCTTGAGCGTAAGAGATGATCTTAGACGCTAGAAGCGCTTGACGTAGTGCGTCAACCCACTCTTGCTTGTCACCTTCTACTGGCGTGATTGTCTTGCCGAACAGTTTCTCAGCTTCAACACGTTGATCTTTTAGTGCAGATAGACAGCGAGAGAATACGGACTCAGAGATTAGCGTTAGAGGAATACCTAGGTCTAGAGCGTTGATACCCGTCCATTTACCTGTACCTTTTTGGCCAGCAGTGTCTAGGATTTTCTCAACTAGAGGCTCACCGTCTTCGTCTTTGTAGCCAAGGATGTCAGCCGTAATTTCAACAAGGTAGCTGTTTAGCTCAGTGTTGTTCCACTCAGCGAATACTGCTTGCATCTCGTCTGCAGACATACCAAGACCGTCTTTCATGAACTGGTAAGCTTCTGTGATCAGCTGCATGTCGCCGTATTCGATGCCGTTGTGAACCATTTTAACGAAGTGACCTGCACCGTCGTTACCAACCCAGTCACAACAAGGCTCGCCTGCATCAGTTTTTGCAGAAATACCTTGGAAGATAGGCTTAACCGCTTCCCAAGCTTCTGGAGCGCCGCCAGGCATGATAGATGGGCCAAAACGTGCACCTTCTTCACCACCAGATACGCCAGTACCGATGAAGTGGATGCCTTTTTCGCGTAGTGCAGCAACACGACGGTTTGTATCTGGGTAGTTTGTGTTACCACCGTCGATGATGATGTCGCCCTTATCTAGTAGAGGGACTAGCGCGTCGATGAATTTGTCTACCACATCACCTGCGCGAACCATTAGCATCACTTTACGTGGCGTTTCTAGCTTCTCTACTAGTTCTTCTAGAGAGTATGCACCGATGATGTTCGTGCCTTTCGCTGGACCTTCCAGGAACTCGTCTACTTTAGCAGCAGTACGGTTGTGAGCGACCACTTTGAAGCCGTGATCGTTCATGTTTAGGATAAGGTTTTGACCCATTACCGCTAGGCCAATTACACCGATATCACCTTTCATTGTTTCTCTCCGATTTTGTTTCATTGACGAGCAGCGTTTTAAGCAATTTTTGCTGCTGCGTCCAAATCTAAATACCATTCCGTCAGGCCAGATTTCGCTTGAATCTTAGCCGCTGGGTATGGCAGTGCGTGTGCAGGTGAACTGTTGATCTCTTCAACGATGTCCGCTTTTCCTGCACCAAGCACTAAGTAACTGATGCGTTTTGCTGCTTCTAATACGCGTGCTGTTTTTGACACACGAAGCTGGCCCGACTCAGGATGAGACGCCACAAGAGATAGGTTCGCATCATCATAATTCGTTTGGCCAGGGAACAGAGAAGCTGTGTGACCATCTGCACCAACACCTAATAAGATCCAGTCAAACACAGGGGTTCCGTTTTCAGTCGGAATCACCTCTGACATCTCTTTCGCAAAGCGTTCCGCTTCCACTTTAGGGTCATCTTCACCGCGTATACGGTGGATGTTTTCTGTTGGAATGTTTACTTGGCTAAACAGTAGCGCGTTCGCTTCTCCGTAGTTGCTTTCCGCATCGTCAGGTGCGACACAACGTTCGTCACCCCACCAGAAGTGGAGATTTTGCCACTGAATAGAGGTTGCGTAAGCCTCTGAAGCCAACAGTTTGAACAGCATTTTAGGAGTGCTGCCGCCAGAAAGAGAGATGTGAACAGGTCGGCCCATTTCGCTGAACGCTTTCATGTCGTTAGCTAGGCTTTCAACTACCTGCTCTGCTGTTTGGTAGATCTTATGGTTGATCATAGTTCACAGTAATCCGTATCTGTTAAGTTTTTACATGGGAAGCGCCAAGCGCGACCATCACGCTGTAGCAGGTCGTCTGACTCTTTAGGACCCCATGTGCCGCATGCGTACCCGAAGAGGGATTGTGGATCTTGTTTAAAATCTAAAATTGGCTGTACGTACTGCCAACACGCTTCCACCGCATCACTACGTGCAAATAGCGTAGCATCACCATTCAAAGCATCAAGTAGAAGACGCTCATACGCAGTTAGCATTTGCGTTTCTTGTAGATCAGCGTAATGGAAGTTCATTTTCACTTCTTTCGCTTCAAAACCTGCGCCTGGCTCTTTCAAGCCAAAGCTCATTTGAATGCCTTCGTCTGGCTGAATGCGAATGATCAGCTTGTTTTCTGGTGCGTTTTGACCAAACACTGGGTGCGGTGTTTGTTTAAAGTGGATAACCACTTCAGTCACGCGTGTTGGAAGACGCTTACCAGTACGCACGTAGAATGGCACGCCATTCCAACGCCAGTTGTTAATGTATGCTTTCAAACCGATGTACGTTTCGGTACGAGAATCATCTGCAACCCCCGGCTCTTCACGGTAGCCACGTAGACTTTGTCCACGAACTTCAGAAGCGGTGTATTGACCTAATACTAGATCGTTACGCAGAGCGTTTTCGTCCAAAGGTTTTAAACACTGGAGTACTTTAACGACTTCATCACGCATCGAATCTGCATTGATCTGTGCAGGTGGCTCCATACCCACCATCGCCAATACTTGTAGCAGGTGGTTTTGGAACATATCGCGCACGGCACCCGAGTTGTCGTAGTAACCACCACGCTCCTCTACGCCGAGGAATTCTGCGCCCGTGATTTCAACATAATCAATGAAGTTACGGTTCCAAAGCGGCTCAAACATCGCGTTTGAAAAACGAAGTACAAGAAGGTTTTGTACCGTCTCTTTACCTAAGTAATGGTCAATTCGGTAAATTTGATGCTCTTGGAAGTGCTCGTGAATTTCTTTATCCAGAATACGCGCTGATTCAAGGTCATAACCGAATGGTTTCTCAATAATCAGGCGTTTCCAACCATCTTCTTCTTTGTTTAGGCCGTGTGCTGCAAGACTTGCAGGAATCACACTGTATAAACTTGGTGGGGTTGCTAAGTAGAAAAGCGTATTGCGCTGATCGAAACGATATTCGTCAGCAAGTTGGTCTAAACGAGAAGATAGCTTACTGTAATCTTGTGTGTCAGAAGTATTGATAGCTTGGTAGTGCAGATGGTTAATAAATGCATCAAGCGTTTCTGGCTCAGTCTTTTCCATTTCCTGAAGCGATTTTTTCAGCTTCGCGCGGTAAGACTCATCACTGTATTCAGTGCGACTTACACCCAGAATGGCAAAATTTTCTGGAAGCTGCTTGTTCGCATAGAGGTGGTATAAAGCAGGAATGAGCTTACGGTATGTAAGGTCACCTGAAGCACCAAAAATAACGATGCTGCTGTTTTCTGGTATTACCATCATCTTTCCCTTAAAAACGAGGTACTTATTGTGTGCCCGGATACGGCTAAAGGATGAGCCAACCCTATCAATGGCACCTCAAAATAGAAAATTGGTCTTACCTATTACGTTGATAGGTAAAGTCTATAGGCCCAAAGAACCTCAAGAAGTAGCACTCCCAAATCTATTGGAAACACGACGTATTAAGGTCATTTAGGTCACTTATGTCTCAAAAGTACACACTGTACTCGCTGGAGGAGAGTCCGACACGGTGCAGTATTGTCTACGACTATTTGATTTACATCAACACTTGCCAGTGCAAACGTTTAAATAAGTTGCACAAAACATCATAAACATTTGTATTTTATGGATAAAAAAAGTTGCACTAACGTAAGACAAAAATTAAGCAAAAACTCTAATATGGACAATCCTTACCCACCCTTGCAATCCATTACAACTTTATTGTGATCTATGTAGCCTGAATTTTATCCTCTCACTCTATTGATAATGATACTCAATTAAAGATAATGAGGATACTATTAATGCGAAAGTAGAATGTCATGAAACCAGGCACAAAGAATCTGCACCCGATAAACCGAATACACTCTATGCTTGATTACATTCACAACAATCTAGATATCGCACTTAGTGTGGATGAAATCTCGAAAGCAAGCTGCTGGTCACGTTGGCAACTGCAACGCGTTTTCCAGCAACACACTGGCGTATCCGTCGCTCACTATATTAGAGAGCTTAAACTAAGCCTTGCAGCTGAACGCTTAATCCATACATCAGATCGCTCGTTAGATATTGCGATAGAAATGGGGTTTGCTTCTGAACATGCATTCAGTCGAGCGTTCAAAAATATGTTTTCAAAGAGTCCTCGGGATTATCGTAAAGCTCAGCAACTAACGGGCTTGAGGCTACCTTTAACATTGCGCGAGACACCAGAAGACGAAAATAGACATAAGTGCTTTATCGAAGTTCGAATAGAAACAAAACCTGCTTTTGTGCTTGCTGGTTATCATGAACCTATTTATGGATTGTTTTCCGCAACGCCCAACTTCCAATCCAAAGTACCCTTTCTGTGGTCACAGCTCTACTCATCTGAAAACCATACTCACCTGGAAAGAAACTATCTTGGTGTGATTGACGTAACAAAAGCGTATTCAAGCAACCAGCAACTCGAGTATTGGGCAGGTTATGAGTACAACTCAGCGTCAAGAACTTCAATATCCAAAGGCTCTACGCAAGAACCAGATCTTCTAGTTGTTCCTAAGCAAACCTACGCAGTGATTACGCACATAGGTAAAGCATCAAATCTAGCGGCGACGCTTGAGTGGTTCATTTTGCACTGGCTCCCCTATTCCAATTATCACGGTATTGATGGCTACGAGTTAGAAGTTTATCCAGAAGACTATGATGTTGAGAGCGAGAATGCCCAAATGCATTACTGGATACCTGTCAAACCGAACGAAGCCACGCCTATTAGATAGAAGCCTAAGCACTTAGGTTCTGGCTTTGCACCAAATTGTTAACTTTTCCTATTTCTTTCGCTATAGAATGCAAACAACAATCATTATCAACAAATAAAAGTAGTGGAATTAATAAATATGGAAAGTCCGAATCGATTTCATCGTTCTGCGGTTGCAGTCGTGGTATCCGCGCTTATTGCTGGTCACGCCAGTGCCACTGAGAGCACTTCTCAGCACGAAACTATCACAGTACTTGGCGAAACATACCGAAACACCGCAACTAAAACCGTTTTAGAACCGGAAGAAACGCCGCAAGCGATCACGGTAATCACTAAAGATGACATGGACCTGCGCGGCGTAAACTCGGTGAGCGAAGCATTGCGTTACGCGCCTAGCGTAAATACAGAGCTGCGTGGCGGTGCCGTTTCCCGACTTGACCTATTCAATATTCGTGGTTTTATTAACTACACCAACTTTTATGATGGTCTTCCTTTGCTGTACAACGGCTGGAACCTTCAACCTCAGGTCGATTCCGTTGCCCTTGAACAAATCGAGGTTTTTAAAGGGCCAACGTCTGTTCTTTACGGCAATATTCCACCAGGAGGCATGGTCAATGTTATCGCCAAGGCGCCTCAGTCAACACCTTCGCACTCTGTCTCGATTAGTACTGGGACTAACAGTCTAAAAGAACTGACGTTCGACACCACAGGACAAATTGGTGATTCTAATGTTGATTACCGTATTATCGGCCTAGCAAAGCAGCGAGATGGTCAAGCCGATACGTCTGAAGACGAACGTTATGTCCTCGCTCCATCTTTCAATTGGCGAGCGACAGAAAGCACCTTAGTCAACGTGAATGTTTACTATCAAAATGATCCATCAGCAGGTATCTACACGACTGTGCCAGCGTCTGGCTCAGTGATTAAAAACCCACTTGGCTCGATGTCACCAAGCACTTATTTGGGGGATGAGGACTGGAACACTTACGAACGCGAAGTTCTGATGATGGGTTACAAAGTCCAACACGACTTTAACAACAATTGGCAATTTCTACAGAATGCCCGCTACATGACCGCCGATGCCTATCAGGAAAACACATATAACGGTGCACTTGAAGCGGATAACCGTACCGTTGGTCGAAATGCCTATTTAACCGATGAAAAGTCCAAATCCTTTGTGATTGACAACCAACTATCTGGCTACGTTAAAACAGGAAATTTTGAACATAACTTATTGTTCGGGCTTGATTATCAGTATCTAGATTCAGATGTAAAATACAAAGACACGCTTGGGTATTCGCTAACTCAGGACATTTTTAATCCTGACCACAACAGCATTGATCGTAATGCACTGAATTTCCAATACAAACAAAACTTAGATATCAAAACGAAGCAGATTGGCGTTTATTTCCAAGATCAAGTTCGTTACGACCAACTTGTAATGATTGCAGGTCTTCGTTGGGATAAATACGATTCAAATACAGACGCCGTTAGCGATTATCTAGGAGCAGTATCCAACAGCAAGGAAGAGTTAGACGATACCAACGTATCTTTCCGAGTCGGTGGTTTGTATGAGCTAGACTTTGGTCTCTCGCCATATCTTACTTACTCGGAAAGTTTTGAGCCAATTGCGGGTGCAGATGCCACAGGCAAAGCGTTTGAACCATCAACCGGGCATCAGTGGGAACTCGGTTTTAAATACGCGCCATTGTCTGGTGACATTTCAGGTAATTTAGCGTTCTTCCATATTACGAAGAAAAACGCGATCTTGACCGACCCGAATAATCCTTATGCACCGAACTATCAAGCGGGCGAAGCGGTATCACAGGGTGTTGAACTAGAGGCAAAGTGGCAAGCCACAACACAAGCTGATTTCACTCTAGGCTACACGTATATCGATATGGAGATTACCGAAGACAGTTATTACAACCAAGAAGGTAAAACACCGGTTTGGGTGCCTGAGCAAACGGCCTCTTTATGGGCCAACTACTTCTTTGAAGGAAATCTTTCAGGCCTTCGTACCAGTGCTGGCGTTCGCTATGTCGGAGAAGCACAAATTGATGCTCAAAACAGCGAAAAAGTGCCTGACTACACCTTGTTTGATTTGGCAGCAAGTTACGATTTCTCAACAGTATCTGAATCAATGAAAGGGGCTAGCGTCACGCTTTCTGCAAGCAATCTATTCGATAAAGAATACTATTCTTGTTACGACAAAAATAACTGTTGGTTTGGCGCTGAGCGCTCTATCGAAGCGAAGTTAGAATACAACTTCTAACCTCTTAGAGCGGAACAGCAGTAATTTGTAAAGCGATGGTTTCTACAATAAGCCATCGCTTTTTATTTTGCATAGAGCATCAATATAAACGCTACCGTGTCACTTTTTTATAGCACCTTTCTGGCCTACCAACAGAGCCATAGTTTAAATCAGCCTCTAGTTCACCAGTGCTGATCAGATACTCCAAATAGCGCCTTGCCGTTGTTCGGCTCGCACCAATCTTTTCGCCTGCCTCATCAGCGGTCAGCACACTACCATTTGGGAACAACTCTCTGATCTTATCTAAGGTTACACCATCAATCCCTTTCGGTAATCGGTTCGGCAAGTTGTCTTGATTGGCGTGAGACTGCAGCATTTTATCAACGAGGTTCTGATCCAAACTCTCTACGATGTCTAGTTGTTGGCGTTGGGACACATACTTTTTCAGTGCGGCATCTAAGCGTGGAAACATCACTGGTTTTAGCAGGTAATCAACGACGCCACCTCTCATTGCCTGTTGTAGCGTATCGACATCCCTTGCCGCGGTAATCAAAATGACATCACACGTTTGGTTGTTCGCACGTAATGTATTGAGTATCTCAAGCCCTGTTCCATCAGGAAGGTATACATCCATCAACAAGAGGTCTGGCTTAAGAATATCGAGTTGCATTTCCGCTTCTATTCTCGTGGTCGCAATGCCGACCACTTCCAAACCTGCCAATTGGCTCAAGTATTTGTGGTGCAGCTCAGCAATAGCCAGATCATCTTCAATGATCATTACGCGAGTCGCCATACTCATAATTGTTCTTCCTTGGGTAAATACACCGTTATTCTTGTTCCATAATTTGTGTTGGGCATCATCTCAACATGGCCGTGATATCGAGTAGCCAACTGGTTGACAAGATGCAATCCTACCCCCCGATTTTGACGAGATTTCGTCGACACCCCTTTTTTAAATAGCGCCTGCGGCTCTATATCGCTTGGTAAACCACAGCCTTGATCTATCACCTCGAGTATCACTTCATTTCCGTAATCGCTCACTGACACATCAATATTTCTGCGCTCCGATGCGACATTCGATTCATCACGAATCGAGGTTAACGTTGCATCAAAAGCGTTATCAATTAAGTTGCCCAGAATGGTGACAAGGTCTTCCGAATTTAGCCACTCAGGCAGAGGCTCCAAACGGCTGCCTTCTTCAACCACCAGCTGTAAGCCTAACTCGCGAGCACGTTCAGTTTTTCCAAGCAACATACCTGCAATTAACGGGTCTTTAACGGTGTCTCTTAAAAATTCGATCATCGCTTGATAGTGTGCGGTTTCTTGCCCAATTAACTTTTGTACGGCATCCAGCTCACCCATCTGAACTAACCCGCTAATGGTGTTTAGCTTATTTCGATGCTCATGGGTTTGCGAACGTAATAAATCTGCATATTCTTTGGTTTGTGATAACTGCTCGGTTAGGTCGTTGATTTCATCCCTTAAACGGAAACTCGATACTGCCCCCACTATTTTTCCATCCACATAAATTGGCGAACGGTTTGCGATCAGACGTTTATGATTAAGGAATATCTCAATATCATGATCTTCCTGTCCGGTTTCTAGCACCGTATATAAGTCACTATCGCGTAACGTCTCAGTCAACGGTTTATTAAGAGCTGCCTCTCTATCAATACCGAGAATCTGACAGGCGCTACGATTGATCGAACGAAGTATCCCTTGGGCATCAATACTTAACACGCCTTCTTTAATGGTACTCATCGTCACTTCTAATTCGCCGTACAACCGCCCTATCTCTTCAGGCTCGAACCCCAAAATGGCGCGCTGAAACTTTCTCGACGCATAATTGGATACAATGGCATTAGCGACGACAACTACGATGACCATTAAAATCAAAAAGGCCAAAAATGGTTCGATGCGGTCTTGCAGCCGGTCGAGCAAATAGCCAACCGAAACCACACCAATGATGTTCCCTTGCTCGTCAAAAATCGCAGCTTTACCACGAACTGAATAACCTAACGAGCCCTGTGCCGTCGAAATATAAGACAATCCCTGCTCTAGCGCTCGACGATTGTCACCACCTCTCATTGGTTTACCCAACCGCTCATCAACGGGGTGAATTAAGCGCACTCCCTCATGGTCGCCAATAACGATGAATGCAGCACCGATGGCTTCGGTTAATTCTCGGAAACGAAGTTGGTATGGCTGAGGATTTTGGGTTGCGACCATTTCACGAACAACGGCGGAGTCTGCTAAAAAACGGGCAACACCCAGTGCTTTTTCTCCCATTTCTTGCTCTTGATTGATTTTGAGATAAGTGAATCCTGCAGCGACAAGCAATAGAAGCTCTATCAACCCCGACAGCGTCATAATAATGAGCATTCGCTTACGAAAGCTGATCGTTTTCCAACTCATTGATACATCCTTATGATTCACTCCCAAGCGATTACGTTAACACTCAGTTAACAGCATGGCTTTGTTGCGGTGATAAATCTGTGAGGAAGGCAAGCAAACCGCAGAGTTTACGGTTAATTAATCGACGAGCTGAAACATAAAATTACAACCATTCACCAAATTCAGCATTCCTCTCTGATACTCAATTCCATACATAAATTGCCCTTTAAAACATGATCTTGATCACATCGATTTTAGCGGTTTTTGAGGCGTTTTTAGACTTTCCAACGTATAATTTTTAATCAACGAGACCATTGAGAGTTTCGGTTATAAAGCAGTGAAGCTGGAAGTCTATTAAAAGCTCAACATTGATGTCAGTGATTTGGACACAAATAAAACAAAATACAAATACTGACTATATGACAAACACTTAGACACCATCTGAAAACTGGAAAACTATAAACAGAGGTGCATTTATAGTTAGAAGGAACACCAAACATGGAACGCGATACCTTTGGAATATGCCTGAATAAGGCCATGCTGTCAGAGAATATGTATTCAACATTTACACACGTCAGGGCTTATGAAAAAAACGGAGGCGGTACTTCTGATCTCAAGGTCCTGTTATCGTTCCCTCAAATGAGTGGAAAAGACCTATTGAATACGATGCGAGGTTCTCGTCAGCTTGAGTGGAGAGCAGAGTTTCACTGTCCATATACGAAGTAAACTTGTAACATCTCCCGCGCCCAGCACAAACATAACTGGGCGCATACTACTATCCAATTTCCCCTCCTACTTAACACCAAGTTACGAATCCTTTATATTAGAGCTTATACTCTACGACAAAGCAGCCATTATGAAAAAAACAGGAAAGTTTTGGATACTGGGCTTACTTAGCAGCTCGATTTCCCTTGCCTGTCATGCGGCACCGATCACTTTTGATACCGCATGGCAGCTATTGCTAGAAAACAACTATTCTCTTAAAGCTCAACGCTCAAACGTCGAGAATTACCAATACCAAGAGAGTGCCACCAGCAATCTCAACTTACCTCAGGTTACCATTGGCGCGAATTACACGCGTTTAGATACCGATATCACGCTGTCGGGAAAACAGATCCTAGACAGCACAGGAGCACACATTAACGTACCTCCTGCTTTTCAACCTATTTTTGGTGCCTTAGCTCATACCACTTCGACCATAACCGAGCGCGATATTTTCTCTTCGTCTATTCGTGCCATTTGGCCAATTTTTACTGGTGGTCGTATTTCTGCTGCTCAATCAGCAGCAGAAGGCAAAACAGATGAGGCGAAAAGCAAGCTTCTAATGGAACAACAAGCGCGTTTTGAAGATTTGTCGAAGTACTACTTTTCTGTCGTGCTGGCAAAGGAAGTACTCGCAACGCGGCAAGCGGTTGAAGCCGGGCTAAAAAAGCATAGAGATTTTGCCATTAAGCTTGAAGAGCAAGGACAAATCGCACACGTTGAGCGCCTGCAAGCCGAGGCTTCTCTAGATAAAGCATCAGTAGAAACACGTAAAGCCGCCAGCGATTTGAGTATCGCTCAAGCAGCATTAGGTAAATTACTTGCACAAGATGACGCCGTAGAACCCGCTGAATCTTTGTTTATCAACGACAGTCTTCCCCCTCTAACCGCTTTTGTCGATCAAACGTTGCTTACCTATCCGGGGTTAGACCTTCTGAGCGCTAAACACAAACAAGCCTCTAGCTTAATCAAAGCAGAAAAAGGGAAATACTATCCTGAAGTTTACCTTTACGGCGACTACAGCTTGTATGAAGACGACTCTCTCGCAAGCCAAATGAAGCCTGACTGGTTAGTTGGTGTCGGTGTGAGCATTCCACTGATTGAATCAACAGGGCGAAGCGAAAAAGTCAAAGCAGCTCAAAGTGTCGTCTCACAGGTCGACTCATTAAAATCCCAAGCCAAACAAGATTTATCGCTGCTAGTACAAAAGACATACTTGGAGGCTCAGCAAGCCATTGATGAAGTACAAGGGCTCGAATCTAGCATTGAACTTGCTAACGAAAACCTGCGCTTGCGTGAAAAAGCATTTACTCAGGGTCTATCTTCTTCTCTGGATGTTGTGGATGCGCAGCTTTATGTCGCTAGTATAGAAACACAACGTTCAGCGGCGCGTTTCCGCTATTTAATATCTTTAACCAAGCTACTCGCATTGAGCAGTGAAATGAACAGCTTCGAACAATATCAAAATACCGCTTATATCCCTGCTTCAACATCCAAAGAGGTGAAATAAATCATGGCAGCTAAATCACTAAAACCCGTTTTACTCTCACTTTGTGCTTTGGGTGTTGTCTCTTGGGTTGGCTACCAATTTTACCAAGCCTATCAACCAGAACCGATCCGCTTACAAGGATTGATTGAAGCCCAGCAGTACAGCATTTCCTCAAAAGTTCCAGGCCGTATTGACGAGGTCATGGTACGTAAAGGCGACGATGTAGAGAAAGGCCAGCTTATTTTTACCCTTCATAGTCCTGAAATTGAAGCGAAGTTAGAACAAGCAAAAGCAGGTGAAAAAGCGGCGGACGCCTTAGCTCAAGAAGCAGAGAAAGGCGCACGTGAGCAACAAATCCAAGCAGCAAAAGATCAGTGGATGAAAGCTAAAGCCGCCGCGAATTTAATGGAAAAAACCTACAATCGCGTGAATAACCTCTATAACGATGGCGTGGTTGCAGAACAAAAGCGCGATGAAGCTTTAACGCAATGGCAAGCAGCGAAATACACAGAAAGTGCCGCGTTTCAAATGTATGAAATGGCAAAAGAAGGCGCGAGAAGTGAAACCAAAGTAGCTGCGGCGGAAAAAGCGCGCATGGCATCGGGTGCCGTAGCCGAGGTAGAAGCGTATGCGAAAGATACTCAGATCTACAGCTGGTTTGACGGCGAAGTCTCTCAAGTTCTACTTCAAAGTGGTGAATTAGCACCTCAGGGCTTCCCGGTTGTTACTGTGATAGATACAGAAGATGCCTGGGCGACACTGAATGTGCGTGAAGATTACCTTCAACACTTTAAAAAAGGAGCAACCTTTGATGCCTATTTGCCTGCCTTAAACAAAAATGTTGAGTTCAAAGTAACGCATGTTGCCGTTATGGGTGACTTTGCAACGTGGAGAGCAACCGATGCTTCTCAAGGTTTTGATCTTCGTACCTTTGAAGTAGAAGCTCGTCCAGCTCAACCCGAACCTGAACTGCGTATGGGAATGAGTGTTGTCGTTGAACTTTAATCACAACCACTAGGTTAATGCTATGACGATTAAGATTTCACAGCGGCATATCTTACGACGAGACAAGTGGTTACTTTCGTGCCTTACTTGGATACCGATTTTGCTCGCGATGATGATTTGGGGAGTGTTCTCTGCGGGCATTGCCCGGGATCTGCCAATCGGTGTGGTTGATCTACAACATTCCCAACTTTCTCGAAAGCTCATTCAATCTTTGGATGCGTCGTCGAGTCTGGCTGTTAATTATCACTACACCAGTGCAAGCGAAGCAAAAAATGCGATGATTGAAGGCGATATCTACGCTTACGCGATCATCCCATCTAAGTTCGACCAAGATATTCTCCAACACCGCCAACCTCAACTTTCTGTCTTTTACAACAGTCAGTACATTTTGGTAGCGAAATTGATCAACTCTGCCGTTGCGCAAGCACAAGGCTATTTCGACGCTCAGGTTGAAGTAATGAGCAACTTGGCTAAGGGTAACACCACAACGTTAGCAGCGGCTGGTCAGGCTGTACCCGTGTCGACACAAATAACCGCATTATTTAACCGTAACAATAACTACGCACAATTTTTGGTAACGGCTATCGTGCCAGCCATTTGGCAAATATGTATTGTAGTAAGCACTATCTTGATTCTTACCTCGCACTTTCGCATTTATGGTGGAAAGAATGGCTTTGCGTTTTTGGGCGAAAAGCCATACGCCAAGCTCACTTCCCTATTAAGTCAGTACATTCCGGTCTTTATGGCGCAAGGTGCGTTGTTCTTGTATTGGTTTTATTCCGTGCTTGATTGGCCAATGGAAGGCAGTTTTGTGGTTATGCTACTAGCACAATTGGCGACGGTTATCGCCTGTATCATTATGGGATCGTTGTTCTTCTTCTTGTCGATGGATCCTGCACGTGCGATGAGTTTTGCTGGCGCGTTTACGGCTCCAAGCTTCGCGTTCATGGGAATTACATTCCCAGTTTCTGACATGAACACGCTCGCTTATGCATGGCGTTCATTATTGCCGATTACCCATTACATTGAAGTACAAGTGAGTCAAGCAAGCTATGGAACATCGGCCGCACAATCTTTAAGCTCGCTATGGCCTATGATTGGCTACGTTGTGCCCCTGCTCATTACCGCAGCCTTGATGGGTAAACATCGAACAGCTTCATCAACACGCCAAGCGAAGGAGGCGGTATGACATTGTGGCAACTGATTAAAGCGGAACTTAAGGCCGTTCTAACCAATCCAGTCGTTACGTTGACCGTGTTTGGTGGTGTCGTATTTTACTCGTTTTTATACCCTTTGCCTTATGCACAACAAACGCCTCGTGAACAACCAATCGCGATTGTTAATCTAGATGGTAGTCAGACGAGTTTAAAGCTGGAACGTATGGTTGATGCCACCCCACAAGTCAACGTAGTCACTCGACTTCATACGATTGCCGATGCAAAACAAGCATTTTTACAACGAGAGATCACCGGTTTTTTAGTCATACCAGAACACTTTTACAAAGACCTAATGCTAGGTAAAAGCCCGACTCTGGCCTACGCTGCGGACGCCTCGTATTTTCTCGTGTACGGAACCGTGGTAGAAGGATTGGCCCAAGCTGGAGGCACATTAGGGGCCCAAGTGAAAGTCAGTAAAATGGTGATAGATGGTGTACCCATGAGTATGGCTAGCCATAATTACTCTGCTATTAAGCTTAATATGAAACCGACGTTCAACCCAACCATGGGTTACATCGAATACGTAGTGCCGGCAGTATTTGTTCTGATTTTACAACAAACGTTGATCATGGCGGTTGGATTACAAACGGGAACACAGCGTCATGGTCGTGGCTACTGGTCTCAAGTATCAACGGGATCGCTGCTGCTTGTGAGAACGTTAGTATTTGTGGCAATTTATTATTTACTCGGCGCCTATTATTTTGGTTTTAGCTTCGAACGTTTAAGCGTAAACCATATTGCCAACGCGGGCGAACTACTGGCCATGTTGTTCCCGTTCTTTTTAGGTTGCTGCGGACTAGGCTTCTGGTTGGGTTACTTTTTACCTCGGCGTGAACTGGTCACCTTAGTCGTCCTCGTGAGCTCTATGCCTCTCATTTTCTTGGCGGGTTTTATTTGGCCGATTGAAGCCATTCCTGCTCCTCTACTATGGATTGCAGATTTAAGTCCAAGTACATGGGCGATCAAAGCTTTCTTAGCGCTAAACCAAATGGGGGCAACCTGGCAACAAGTCGCTCCACATTGGACGGCACTTTGGGCACTCACCGTGCTTTGGGGTAGCGTTGCGTACTGGATTGCTAAGCGCAATAACAAGCCAGTTGTAACAGAAAGTCTAAGTTGATTTCTCTCTACAGCTCAAAGAGATAATCACAAATCAAAAACCTGATGGACGATCTGAGGGGCGAAGTATCGCCCCTTTTTTATTGGCGACGTTAGCCAACGTGATTGGAAAGTGCGTTTAGCATGCTTCAGCCTCTCTAAATGGCACCTTCGGAACGATCCCATGACCTTATCGACAAATAGTTGATTTTTTGGAAGCATTGTTTATGTCACATGTTGTAACATTGCTTACCTAACGTATTGTAACAAGAGAGAATTGGATGTCTAAAGCGGAATCATCTTCCAGAAAGTTAAGCTTTATTATTATTGGCCTCGTTTTTGTGGTTTGGCTATATAGCTTGTGGGCTGATCGAGTAACACCAATCACTGGCACCGCTCGGATTCATTCTTATCTTGTCCGTATTACTCCAGAGGTTTCGGGGAACCTAACTGAAATCCATGTTCGTAATAATCAAGTCGTTAATGCTGGTGATGTGCTTTTCGAAATTGATCCAAGAGATTATCAAATTAATCTGCGTTCAGCCGAAGCAAACTTAGCCATTGCTGGCCAAAACATTGGAGCCAACACAGCGGCTGTTGAAGTGGCACAAGCTAAGGTCATTGAATCACTCGCAGCTCGTGACAACGCAAGAGAACAAGCAGCTCGCGTAACCGAGCTCGCCGCAAAAGGGGTATTGAGTAAATCTGAGCTAGACAACGCCATCGAAGCTAAAGCACGAGCTCAAGCCACATTAGAGGCAGCAGAAGCGTCCTTAGCTCAAGCCAAGCATAATCTTGGTCCCGAAGGGCAAGATAATCCCCAGATTCTCGCAGCTATAGCAAATCTAGAAAAAGCGCAACTCAACTTACAGCGAACGAAAGTGATTGCTCCATCAAAGGGGATCGTTTCTAACTTACAACTCACTGTTGGGCAAAAAGCGACGACTGGCTCACCTCTTGTCACTTTCATTGATCCGAGAGGCGTGTGGGTATCAGCGCTTGTTCGCGAAAACTCACTCGAGCATGTTCGTGCGGGACAAAAAACAAAGATTGTGTTGGATGCTTTACCTGGCAGAGTGTTTGAAGGGCGAGTAGAAAGCATTGGTTGGGGTACTGGTGGCAGTAACGACGTCGATCCGACAACTGGCTTTTTGGTTGCAGACAATAATTCCTTAAACGCACAGCGCTATCCTGTAAATATTGTTTTTGAAGGCGGAGATATTCCCGAAAACGTACTATAAGGACTTCCTCCCGATGTCAATGGGTGCTCTGAACGCAATCACAATGAAGATTAAGATGCAGTACTATAAGCGGTCATACTGGAATATTCTGTTCCGGACCAAAATGAAAGACG
>NZ_JAMZAP010000036.1:0-26772 GCF_024181785.1 Vibrio sp. Y42_MX_L11 | reverse complement strand
TGTTGAGTGAAATCATCACGGCTGTTGTGACGAAGAGACCGTACCCAAACGTTTTTGATCTATAAACTGCATATGTTTCTTCAGATCTGGTAAGTCAAGATACCTCGGTGAACGCTTACGAGATGATTAACTGTACTATCAATGGCTACGTTTGTTGCATTATGCAAATGCAATTTGATAATTGGATTTGCGTTTTGCTATATTTTATATAGACAAATTAACTTTATATGAGATCCTGTGCCCAAAAATAAGTCTTTGCATTTTGGCATGATTAATGCATAATGCTGCTCGACCCTTCTTAAGCCGAGGGTCACCTAGCCAACTGACGTTGTTAGTGAATACAATTTGTTCACACTAAATATAAGCCAATCGCGATTATTGCGGTTGGCTATTTTTTTATATGAACAACGTTACTTACGTGCTTTGCAAATTGCACTTCCCTCGTTCTAGACTCATAAAAAAGGGCTGACGCATCACGCCAACCCCTTGTATTTCACTTTAGGTTTTAATCTGTTTTCTTGAGCTGATCAGTACCCCATCAACTGGAGTAAATTTTCAGCTGTCACAATGGCCTCTTTACGATTGGCGATATTGAGCTTTTGGTACAAGTTGCGAATGTGAGTTTTAATCGTGGTGCCTGCCACATCAAGCTCTTGCGCGATTTGCTCATTGCTGAAACCAGAATAAATCAAACCAAGCACCTGCCACTCACGTTGAGTCAGTGGGCTTGTGCGAACCAGTTCCGGTACGTTAGGGTGGTTTACCAGCTTCTCAATGAAGTCTTCATCAAAGTGAATAGAGCGGCTGCGCTGATTGGAGGAAATATCCTTCATCAATTGTTGAGCGCGGTGGCGTTCTAGATCGCCTAACTCATGGCGTAGGCTTAACTTCTCCAGTAGCCCGCCAATGGTGGCGCCATCAATGAGGAAATTACCTACCATCCCCGTCTGGTTTGTCATCACTAACGCTTCTTTTAGCAATGCTTTTGCTTGCTCTTCGTCTTTTTGGCGAGCAGCAAACACTGCTTCGACCACTAAGTTGCGATTAGTATCTGTGATTAGGTTGGTACGACGAGCTTCACTTTGGAGGAAATCCAATGCTGCGCGCGCTTCGGTATATTGACCTAAGTTGATGTGCGCTCGTGCAATGTTGCGCCATTGCAATTGTGAAAAGTGGTTGCATGCCGATTCAGGACGAACTGCAGTGTTGAGCCATTCTTGCATTGCATCGGTATTCCCGCGCGCTTGCCAAAACAGGAGCAACGATAGTGAGGCGTTTGCTGTCCAGTCTACATGGTAAGTCGACTGCTTCATCAAATGTTGAATGTGCTCAATGAATTTACCGGCTTTGTCTAGCTCGCCACGGCCAACCGCAATACGCGCCAGCATCGAGTAGCTGTGTAAGTGCTTACTTGGCGAATGGTTTTCGAGAATTTGTAGACCTCGGTAGGCACATTCTTCTGCTTCATCAAGTCGGTTCCAGCACCAAAGCACTTGCGCTCGAATACGCAGCAAAAACTCGTGCAGAGGAACATGTTGAAGTTGCTGATCTTCAATCAGGCGGAATGCGGAATCTTGCAGCTCAAAGGCGGCTTGTACGTAACCTTGCGCAATCAAAATCTCGCTTTGTTGTAAAATCGCCCATAACGCTTGGTGGTAAACTTGGTACTGACGAGCCAGCTTCTCGGTTTGTTGCATCATTGGTAACGCGCGGTCGAGTTTACCTAGTACGTGGTTGACTTCGCCAACAACCGAAGTCGCCACAATGCGGCTACGATAAATCGTGTTATCAAGTTGGCTAAGTGCTAGCTCCGCTAATTCGAGTGCTTTCTCTGGCTGGTTGCTGTTGATAGCCACTTGAGCAAGCAGCGCGTTTGCTTGACCTTGATAATGAATATCTAACTCGATGTTACGCTTTTTATGCTCCTCTTCCGCTTCTTCAAGCAGGTGGCCTACTTGGTTATAACGGTGCTGACTTTGAGCCAACCAAGCTCGGAGCATCGTAAGTTTTGGGTGGCTGAACAGAAGCTCAGCATCCAACTTATTAATTGAGCTTTCCAGTGTGCTGAGCTCGCCTTGGTTAAACATCTTCCAGCCGAATTCGTTTAGAATTTCTACCACCAAGCCTTTATCGTTCGACTTTTGTGCATGGTGAGTCGCTTGGTGCGGTGCTTTTTGTTGTAACCAGGCAACAGCTGCATTGCGGTGGAGATCTTTTTCTTGCTGAGGAATACGCGCTTGGCGCTCATGAGACAAAAACTCGCCAAATAAGTTATGGAATCGAAACCAGTTTTGCTCCCCTTCGAGTGGGTAGATGAATAAGCCGTAGCGGTTTAATGATTCGATCAAACCAAGCGCATCTTCGCGTTGGGTGAGGGCAAACACCAACTCATCATTGAAGTGGTCAAGCACGGAAACTTGCATCAAGAAATGACGAGTTTCGTGATCGAGCAAGTCGAATACTTCTTCGACTAGATAATCCCACAAATGCGCGTGATTGAACTGCGATACCGACTCTACGGTTTGTGCCAATGTACGGTTTTGATGTTGCGCTTGCAACGCGATCAACTGCATCGCCGATGGCCAACCTTCCACATAGGTTCTGAGGCTGTTTGCCATGTCTTCGTCGATGCCATCGGCAATACGCTGATTAAAGAAGCGAGTCGTTTCTTCGGTATCGAACGCCAACATCTCGTTGCCGATTTCGATCATTAAATCACGAACACGTAAGTTTGCAGTACCCAGAGGCGGCGCTGCACGACTTGTTACCACAACGGTGAGGTTGTCTGGCATGTGTTTTAAGAAGAAACGCATGGATTCATGGATTTCATCGTTGGTGATCAAGTGATAGTCATCCAGCACTACGTAGCACTCTTGATGAAAATCAGCCATTTCCGCGAATACTTCGCTGAATAAAGAACGTAGAGAAGAGATCTGGCGTTTTTCCGCCAGTTTTTGTGCGTTAGAGCAACTGAAGTTAGTGGCTTTGTTTAATGCTTGAAGCAGGTAGTTCACAAAACGAAAGCCGTCGTTATCGCTGTCATCAATGCTGTACCAACCGACGTTTGGTTTATCGGATAGCCACTGCGCTGCCATGGTGGTTTTTCCGTAACCTGCTGGGGAGCGGAATAAAACCAATTTGTAGTAAGGCGCTTGCTGTAGTAAGTCCAACACTCGTGGGCGCACGATGGCATTGTGCAGGCGTCCTGGTCGAGTAAGCTTAGATGGAATCCACATTAGTAATTATGTCCTTATTTATGTATACCCAAGTGATTGCGACATGATCACTTCAGTAAGGCCCCCTCGAAAGCTTCGTCTTACTGAATGATGTCATCAGCATCAAAAACTGCTTGAATGCTGGTTAATGTCGCCTCTTGTTGGGGCTTGCATCCGTCTGAAAAAGCATTCCATACGGTCACTTAGATATAAAAGCTAGCGAAAACTAGAAATAACTCACACCGCCTAATTCTAGTTTGTATAAAAAGCGTACAATCCTGTGAGCCGTGTAGGATGGTACGACATCAGAAATGTCCGTTACTTTGATCCACTTCCTAATTCTCAAGGGTTGATGGATTTACCATCAGCTACGCCCTTTATTTGTGATTCTTGTCACTTAAATATCGTTTGTGTCGTTAGCATTAAGATCGCGTTGCACATCGATTATGAAAAATCTTTCCATGTTAACCAAGTTAATGTGACCAATATTACAATTTTCACATCATCAGATGAGTGGGCTATAAAAAGCGTCATGAACGGGTTTTAACCTTTCTCATATTCCATTGTGATCAAAATCACTAAGAACTGGAGCAAAGCTCACTTTGTTGAGATTTGGATCACTAACCTAGCAATGGTACCCCCTCTACGCCCTCAGCCCTCCTCCTTCAAAGGAGGAGAATTAGGAGGATGTTTATTCACAGAGGTAAATGCACGATGTATGGCAGATGAATTACCAAAAGACGTGAGAATTTCGTAATGAAACCTACTCAACAAAAACAATTTGACAAGAAGTCGTTCCAAGAAAGCGTAAAGAAACACCTATCTGTAACTTACGCTCACACGATTGAAAACGCAGACAGCCGCGCTTGGTACCTAGCAATGGGTCATGCACTGGCTGAGTTCACTACTTTAGATTTGCTTGCTACTGAAGAAGATCCACGCATTAAAAGTGCGAAGAGCGTTAACTACCTTTCTCTAGAGTTCCTTATCGGTCGTTTGACGGGTAACAACCTAATCAGCATGGGTCTGTACGAACAAGTAACAGAAGCAATGGCTGAACTGGGTTACAACCTAACTGACCTGCTAGAAGAAGAACGTGACCCATCATTGGGTAACGGTGGTCTTGGTCGTCTAGCGGCATGTTTCATGGATTCATGTGCGGCACAAGAATTCCCAACCGTCGGTTACGGCTTGCACTACGAATACGGTTTGTTCAAACAGTCTTTCAAAGATGGTCGCCAGCAAGAAGCACCTGACGCATGGCGTGGTGTAGAAGGCTACCCTTGGGAAATTGCTCGTCCAGAACTTGCACAAGAGATCGGTTTCTACGGTCACGTTGAAGTGGTTAACGAGAACGGTAAAGAAGTTCGCAAATGGGTTCCTGGCATGTCTGTACGAGCAATGCCTTGGGATCTACCAATTGTGGGTTACGAATCAGACACGGTTTACCCGCTACGTCTTTGGGAATGTCAGGCAATTGCACCATTCTCGCTAGCAAGTTTTAACAACGGTGACTACTTCGAAGCGCAGCACGCACTGATCGACGCGGGCAACATCACTAAAGTGCTTTACCCGAACGACAACCACGAGAAAGGTAAAACACTGCGTCTAATGCAACAGTACTTCCACTCAGCTGCGTCTGTACGTGACATCCTACGTCGCCACGAAGCAGCTGGCTACTCGCTAGCGGATCTACCGAAGCAAGAGACTATTCAGCTGAACGATACGCACCCAACGATTGCGATTCCTGAGCTAATGCGCATCCTGATGGACGAAAAAGGTCTAACTTGGGAAGCGGCTTGGGAGATTAGCTCTCAAACATTCGCGTACACAAACCACACGCTACTTCCAGAAGCACTAGAGACATGGCCAGAGTCGCTAATTCAGCACCTACTACCACGTCACATGGAGATCATTTACGAGATCAACCACCGCTTCCTACAAGACGTACGTGCAATGTGGCCGGGTGATGTCGCGAAACAACAGAAGCTTTCTATCATCGAAGAAGGTTTCCACCGCATGGTTCGCATGGCAAACCTATGTGTAATTGGCTCTTACGCAGTAAACGGTGTAGCGGCACTTCACTCTGAATTGGTTAAGAAAGACCTGTTCCCAGAGTTCCACGAAATGTACCCAACACGTCTACACAACGTAACGAACGGTATTACGCCACGTCGCTGGTTGAAGTTCTGTAACCCAGGTCTTTCTAAGCTAATCACAGAGAAAGTCGGCCCAGAATGGCCAGCGAAACTAGAGCAACTAGAAGGCATCGCTAAGTACGCCACTGACGAGAAATTCCAGAAAGAATTCATGGCAGTGAAGAAAGAGAACAAAGAACGCCTAGCTAACTGGGTGAAAGAGAACATGGGTATCGAACTCGATACTAATGCGATCTTCGATGTTCAAATCAAGCGTCTGCACGAGTACAAGCGTCAGCACTTAGACCTTCTACACGTACTGTCTCTGTACCATCGCATTATTAACGAACCAGGCTTCGAATGTGTGCCTCGCGTTGTGTTCTTCGCAGCGAAAGCGGCACCGGGTTACCACCTAGCGAAAGAAATCATTTTCGCTATTAACAAAATTGCTGAGAAAGTGAACAGCGACCCTCGCATCGGCAACAAGCTGAAAGTGGTCTTCATTCCTGATTACCGCGTGAGCATGGCTGAAATTATTATTCCTGCGGCGGACGTATCACAACAAATTTCACTTGCGGGTAAAGAAGCATCAGGTACTGGTAACATGAAGATGGCGCTTAACGGTGCCCTAACGATCGGTACGATGGATGGTGCTAACGTTGAGATTCGTGAAGAAGTAGGCGATGAGAACATCTACATCTTCGGTCTAGACGTTGAAGGTGTGAAAGCGCTGAAAGCTCAAGGTTACAACCCATTTGATTACTACAATGCGGATCATCTACTCAAAGCGTCTATGGACCTACTACTGGGTGAAGAATTCACTCCAGGTCAACCAGGCTTACTGCGTGCAACGTACGACAGCCTACTAGATGGTGGTGACCCGTACTTATGTCTTGCGGACTTCGCATCTTACGTGAAAGCGCACGAAGACATGAGCGAACAATACAAAGACCAAGCTGGCTGGGCGAAGAAAGCCATTCTTAATACCGCCCTTGTCGGCAAGTTCACCTCAGATCGCTCAATTCGCGACTATGTGAACAACATCTGGAAACTAAAAGCGGTTCACCGTTAATAGAACAGAGTTAAGACCAAGGTAGCCAAGCGCTACCTTTGGTCATTTTCCAAAAGAAGTTATTGATAACAATAAAACCCTACATGGAAGGTGTTGGTATTACCTTCGGAGAAAGCGATGAAAGAACAAACAGCATTAAAGAAAGTCGCGGAAATGGCGAGATTGGCTGATAGCTATGTCAGTGCTTGGGGAGATGAGGCAAAAGTGTCTGAGGAGACGCTACGCCGCTTGCTCGCTTCGCTTGGCTACGATACTAGCAGCGATGAAAAACTATTGGCTTCTGCTGAAAAGAAACATAAAAAAGACGTACTAGCCCCTGTTCTTGTTTTACGCGACGGCGAACCAGTCGAAGTGGAACTAAACCTAGGTACGAGTGCTCGTGAGAGTGAATTCAGCTGGCGTTTAGAAACAGAACAAGGAGAGGTACTTGAAGGCTATCTTCAGTCCCAAATTGTTCGTGATGAGCGTGCTGAGGGTGGCCCTCTAGTGTTTGCATTGCCAAAGAACTTGGCTTGGGGTTATCACAAATTGATTGTCAGCCGTAAGCGTCGTAAAACGCCTTACGAGATGTCATTGATCATCACGCCGAAAGCGTGTTTCAAACAAGACGATCTAAACCAACATAAAAAGCTATGGGGTCCTAGTATCCAGCTTTACACACTGCGTACTCAGCACAACTGGGGTATCGGTGATTTTGGTGACCTAAAACAGTTGGTGAGCGATATCGCTTCCCGTGGCGGTGACTTCATTGGTTTGAACCCAATTCACTCACTGTTCCCAGCGAACCCAGAAGGCGCGAGCCCATACAGCCCGTCTTCTCGTCGTTGGTTGAATATCATGTACATCGACGTAAGTTCTGTACCTGAATTCGCACTGAGTGCTGAAGCTCAGCAACGTGTTGGTAGTGCAGAGTTTCAACAGCGTCTACAAAAAGCACGTGACTCTCATTGGGTGAACTACACAGAAGTTTCGCAACTGAAAATGAGCGTTCTTCCGCTGCTGTTTAGTGAGTTCAAAGCTCGCCATTTAGACAAAAACACCGACCGCGCTCGTGCATTCTTGGACTTTGTAGAAAAAGGCGGTGACAGCTTGTTACACCAAGCTGCATTCGATGCGCTTCATGCTGATTTACACGCAGAAGATTCAAACATGTGGGGTTGGCCTGTATTCCCTGAGAAATACCGCACATTCGACGCAGCCGGCACTCAGAAATACATCAAAGACAACCAAGACCGCGTTCACTTGTACATGTACCTTCAGTGGATCGCAGACGATCAAATCAAAGAAGCGCAGTCACTGGCAGAAGAAAAAGGCATGGCTGTGGGCTTGTACCGTGACCTTGCTGTCGGTGTTGCCGACTCAGGTAGTGAAACTTGGGCCGACGACGGTAACTTAGTGTTAGACGCAAGTATCGGTGCGCCGCCGGATGTACTTGGTCCTCTGGGTCAAAACTGGGGTCTGCCACCGCTTAACCCTCAAGTTTTAGAAGCGACGGGTTACGACGCGTACATCAAGTTGTTACGTGCCAACATGAAGCACTGTGGTGCACTGCGTATCGACCACGTACTTGGCCTGCTTCGCCTTTGGTGGATTCCAAAAGGCGAGAAAGCGACAGAAGGCGCTTACTTGTACTACCCAGTGGAAGACATGCTCGCAATCCTAGCGCTTGAGTCGCACCGCCATCAGTGTTCTGTGATTGGTGAAGACTTAGGCACTGTGCCAGATGAAATCGTCGATATCCTACGTGATGCGGGCGTGCATTCGTACAAAGTCTTCTTCTTCGAAACCTCAAAAGAGGACGGCGGCTTTATTTCTCCGAAGCATTACGCAGAGCAGTCTATGGCGGCATTGTGTACGCATGACATGCCAACCCTGCGTGGTTTCTGGCACTGCGACGATTTGAAAATGGGTCGTGAGATTGGCCTGTACCCAGATGAAAAACAGTTGGAAGGCTTATTTGCTGATCGCTTGAAGTGCAAGCAAGGCATCTTAGACAGCGTTCGCTGGCACGGTTATTTACCAGAAGGCATTGGTCATGATGCTCAGTACGTACCGATGGACTCGTACCTAAGCGAAGCGCTGCAACTGCACGTAGCAGCGGGTGACTCTGCATTGCTTAGCGTTCAGCTTGAAGACTGGCTAGAAATGGATCAACCGGTCAACATTCCTGGCACGGTGGATGAGTATCCAAACTGGCGTCGTAAATTGTCGATGAACCTAGATGAAATCTTCAGCCGTGAAGATGTGAATCGCATTTCTAAACGCCTCACTGAAGTTCGCGCACAGGCGAGCAAATAAGATGCGTAGAGTGACGTAGATGAATGAGCGGATTACCAATTTTGTTAGCTCAGAGGTACGAAAGTTCCGTCTAGGTCACTCATTCCGAAAACACAATCCGTTAGGATGAAGTACCGTTATTATGCCCGCGACAATAGCGGGCATTTTTTGTTTTTGACATCGCTTGATGCATACATGTTTTAAGCGAAGTCTTTTGTGAGTTCACAACGTTGGCTGTGGAGAAACCGATGTTTGATTCAGATTTCTGGTCTTGAAAAGGATATTGGCTCTAGGGAGAAAGATTTGAAAACCACCAAAACCAAGAAAATAAAGAAACAACACGAACGCGCATATGAACTGCTTGCTGAGGCGGCTTACTCAGACCCATTTTCGGCGTTGGGGCCATTCATTGATGATGGCGAAGGATCGCTGCGAGTGTGGATGCCGGGCGCAAACAAGGTTGAACTGCTTGTTAATGGCGAACCTCGCGTGGCGCTTGAGCGTGATGGTGACAGCGGTTTTATCTTAAAAGAACAACGCGATTTACACCTGACCCACTACCGTTTGGCGGTCGATTGGAATGGTGTTGAACAAATTATTGATGACCCGTACCAGTACCACAATATTTACCAAGAGTACGAGCATCTGCATACGCCCAAAGACATGTATCACTATATGGGCGCACACTTTGTCACGCTAGAACGTGGCGGTGAAAACATCTCCGGTGTTCGCTTCCTTGTCTACGCACCGCATGCATCGGCTGTTAGCCTTGTGGGTTGCTTCAACCAATGGGACGGTCGTCGTCACCCAATGCAACGTTTAGATTATGGCATTTGGGGTTTGTTCATTCCTGGCTTAGAAGAAGGCGTTCAGTACAAATTTGAGCTCAAAGGGCCAAATGGGGAAGGGCTGCCACACAAACAAGACCCTTGGGGTTTTTACTCTGAGCAGTACCCATCGTTCGCGTCCATTACTTACGATCACAAGCGTTACCAATGGCAAGATGCGAAATGGCAAAATCGCGCAGTGACGCAAAAGCGTGATGAAGCGTTATCATTTTATGAGCTACATGCTGGGTCATGGAAGCGCAACGAGAAAGGCGATTTCCTCAACTACCGCGAACTCGCGGAGCAGTTGGTGCCATACCTTGTGGATATGGGCTACACCCACGTTGAGCTGATGCCTGTGTCTGAGCATCCATTCTACGGTTCATGGGGCTATCAACCCGTTGGCTTGTTTGCGCCAACCAGCCGTTTTGGCTCACCTGATGATTTCAAATTCTTCGTGGATGCGTGTCACCAAGCTGGTATCGGTGTGGTGTTGGATTGGGTTCCGGCGCATTTCCCATCGGATGACCACGGTTTAGCAAACTTTGACGGTACACCGCTGTTCCACGACCCGGACCCACGTCGCGGTTGGCACCAAGATTGGAACTCATACATCTACGATTTAGGCCGTGAACATGTGCGTCGCTTCCTTGTATCGAATGCGCTGTACTGGTTTGAACAATTCCATATTGATGGCATTCGCGTGGACGCAGTCGCATCGATGCTTTACCTCGACTACTCACGTAGCCACGATCAGTGGGTACCAAACGTCGATGGTGGCAACGAAAACTACGACGCAATCGCAACCTTAAAATGGATGAACGAAGAAGTGTACAAGCACTTCCCGAATGCGATGACGATTGCGGAAGAGTCAACGGCGTTTCCGGGGGTGTCTGCGCCAACCTTTATGGGTGGTTTAGGTTTTGGCTTCAAGTGGAATATGGGGTGGATGCACGACAGTCTTTCATACATCAAAGAAGACCCTGTTCACCGCAAATACCACCACAATACCATCACATTCCCGCTGGTTTATGCGCACAGCGAAAACTACGTCTTGTCTCTCTCTCACGATGAGGTGGTGTACGGAAAAGGCTCTATCCATAACAAGATGCCAGGTGATGAATGGCAGCAAACCGCAAACCTACGTGCATACTACGGTTATATGTATGGTCAACCGGGCAAAAAGCTGAACTTCATGGGCGCGGAAATCGGCCAAACGGCGGAGTGGAACCACGATGATCAGTTGCAATGGTTCTTGCTGGAATACGAACGTCATCAAGGCGTTCAAAAGCTGATGCGCGATTTGAACCACTTGTACCGCAATGAAGCGGCGATGCACGATCAAGATTGTGTTCCTGCTGGTTTTGAGTGGCGTCTACAAGACGAGGCAGATGCGAGCATCCTAGCGCACGAGCGTATCAGTAAAGAGGGTGAGCGTATTCTCATCATCACCAACTTTACGCCCGTACCACACGAGCGTTTCCGTTTAGGTGTTCCAAATGCAGGTCAATACGAACTACTGCTGAACACGGACGACAGCAAATACGGCGGCAGCGATTTTAAAGTGCTGACTAGTGTGAAAACGGAAAAAGTCGAAAGTGAATCACTGCCTCAATCACTTGAGCTTCGTTTACCACCACTTTCAACCGTGTTCTACAAGCTGAATAAATAATTCAGTCTAATCAAATTCTAAGCCCGTTTTACATTGTAAATCGGGCTTTTTTTGACCTGTTTTTTACCTCAAAAACTTGTTGTTCCTGATTGAATCAGGCAAGCTCGCTGGTTTGTTTATCATCAATCGCTAATGCATTGGGGAACCACTCATGTTGAAAAGGCTTAAGTCATTTCTATTTAAAATGGTGTTGATATTACTGATTGCCCCAATCGTTTTGGTTGGTATGGTGAAATATGTCGATCCGCCAATATGGGGATGGAAGTTAAGCCGCATTGTTGTGCCACCAAAGAACTATCCAGATAGCAGCCAACACGAGTGGGTATCCTTGTCGCGTATTTCAAAAAATATGCAGTTAGCGGTGATTGCGACCGAAGACCAAAAATTCCCTCATCATTATGGTGTCGATTTCGAATCGCTATTCGACGTGATTTCCGAGGCAGATGGTAATGGTCCGTCGAGAGGCGCGAGCACCATTACCCAACAAGCTGCGAAAAATGTGTTTTTGTTTCCTTCTCGCTCCTACGTTCGCAAGGCTTACGAGCTTTACTTTGCCTTGCTAATGGAGCTGATGTGGAGCAAAGAGCGCATTCTCGAAGTGTATCTAAATGTGGTTGAATTTGGTCCCGGTATTTACGGTGCTGAAGCAGCGGCGCAGAATTATTTTGGTGTCAGTGCAAAGGAACTCTCGAAGTGGCAAGCAGCGCGTTTAGCCGTGGTGTTGCCAAACCCATATCGAATCAAAGTCTATCCGCAAAGTGATTACACTGCTCGCCGCACAAGATGGGCGATGAACCAAATGAGCAATCTTGGCAGCGTGCAACTTTAAGTCCCTCAATCCATTGCGCTTAAATAGAACTACGCCCCTATATCAATAAAATGTGAAGCGTCACAACCTTTGGGGCGTAGGCAGTTAGAATGATGTGTTCAGTTTCTTATCTAGGCACAATTAGTGTGAATAAAACTAATAAATGTGCATGGTTACCATGTGCTGCCAATGGACTGAACGATGAAACTGAACCTGATTACCACTACTTTACTGCTTGCGTCGGCAGGTGCCATCGCCGAGCCTAACATCACCATTTCTACCACGACCAACAGCCGTGACTTCCCGCTAAGTGCAGAGCAGCCTTTGGTTGTGCCTCTAACCAAAGACGGATACACGCTAAAAATCACGGGCGTTGAAGGTGACTGCGTTGCACCCGATGGTCAGAAAGTGAAGTTCAACAAACCTCTTGCGCTGAACTGCGGAAAACCAACGGAACTACCGTTAAAAATCCGCTTTACCGGCGATTACTCTTTCGCTTTTGATGCGGAAGCGAAAACACTGCGCTTTAAGCGCGAACCTAAGAAAGCCGCCAAGAGTGAGTTCAAACGCCCAATTCCACAAGTGCAATGTGAGGTTTACCAAGGCGGAGAAGTCACCATTGCGTTAGGTGATAGTTTCCCGGATGGCACCAAGTTGCGAGATGCTTACTCAGGGAAAATGGTTGAAGTGCAAGATCAGCAAGTATCGCTGACGCCAAGCAAAGATTCTGGCGGCCTAGTGCTTTTAGAGCCTGTACAGAAAACCAAAGAAGCAGTGCCATTTGATTACCGAAACGCGAACATTTACTTCGTGATGGTTGACCGTTTCAACAACGCAGACGCAAGTAACGACAACAGTTATGGTCGTAAAAAAGACGGCAAAGATGAAGTTGGCACGTTCCACGGCGGTGACCTTAAAGGTGTAATTGAGAAACTGGATTACATCAAGAGCCTAGGTACAGACGCGATTTGGTTGTCGCCAATCGTTGAACAAGTGCACGGCTTTGTCGGTGGTGGCGATAGTGGCTCATTCCCGTTTTATGCTTACCACGGCTACTGGACGCGCGATTTCACCAAGATTGATGAGAACTTCGGTAACGAAGAAGATTTAAAAACGCTGGTGGAAGAGGCGCACAAACGTGGCCTCAAAGTCTTGATGGATGCGGTTATCAACCATTCTGGTTACTCAACATTGGCGGATCTACAGTTTGATGGTATCGATGTGTTAAAGCCTAATGCCGAACTGCCCAAGAAATGGGGCGACTGGCAACCAAAAGCAGGCGAAAATTGGCATAGCTACCACCAGAATATTGATTATCAGAGTCCGAACTGGGCGAAGTGGTGGGGCGGCGATTGGGTAAGAACCGGCTTGCCGGGTTACCCAGCTCCGGGTAGCAGTGATTTCACTATGTCATTGGCGGGTTTGCCTGACTTTATCACCGAATCAGACAAAACCGTGAAGCCAGCGCAATGGTTATTGGATAACCCTGGTACTCGCGTAAAGGCGCGTGACAATTACACCGTCTCGGATTATCTAATTGAGTGGCAAACTGATTGGGTGAAACGCTTTGGCATTGATGGCTATCGCGTCGACACGGTGAAGCACGTTGAAGGTGATGTGTGGAAACGCTTGAAAGAAGAGGCATCGAACAGCCTAGAGCAGTGGCGTAAAGAAAATGGCAAATCAGGTCAGCCGTTCTGGATGATGGGCGAAGTCTGGGGACACACCGCGTATCGCAGCCCTTATTTCGATGATGGTTTTGACGCGTTGATCAACTTCGATATGCAGAAGAAGCTAGACAAAGGCGCGGCGTGCTTTAGCCAAATGGCAGACACTTACCAAAGCTATGCGGACACTATCGCGAACGAGAAAGACTTCAACCCAGTCAGTTACATGTCTTCTCACGATACGGAGTTGTTCTTCTCACGTTTTAAAGATTACGGCATGCAACGTAACGCCGCGAACGCATTGCTCCTTAGCCCAGGAACGGTTCAGGTTTATTATGGCGATGAAGTAGGCCGTAACATTGGCCCTTACGCGGATGATTTCCACCAAGGCACACGTTCAGACATGGTTTGGAAGCTATCTGATGACAAACAAGCTTTGCTGAAACACTGGCAAACCCTTGGTCAGTTCCGTCAAGCACACCCTGCCATTGGCGCAGGTCAGCATCGAGTTATTGAACAGGAAGGCGCGTACGTTTTCTCTCGTTCGCTTGGCAATGACAAAGTCGTCGTGGCGTTTGTTGGACGTGATAAGTAACTAAACGCTCTTTATGTCGGTAAATATAAAGCCCTTCCTTGAGTTATCAGGGAAGGGCTCTGTTGTTTTAGTTCGCCAGTTCTTGGTCGATGACTTTTTCTAGCTCGTCAAACGGCACATAACCAGGAATGATCTGATCATTAATGATCAACGCGGGCGTGCCGCGTAAACCAAGTTGCGTGAAATACTGATAGTTTTTATCAAGCAGCGCTTTGGTTTCTTTGTCGTCGACAAGCTGCGCTTCTGTCCCCGTTTTCTTCGCGATCTGTTTTAACGAACGTGCATCATGTGCGCCCGGTTTTTTCACCAATAACTCATGCACTTGTTCGTACTTATCTCGCTGGTTTTGCCAAACATTTAATGCGTAACTTGCCGAGTTGTAGCCGTTTTTCTCGTATTGTTCTTTAAAAGAGACATTGAGGTTAAGCACTTTTATCTGCGGATATTCCTTACCAACTTTGACCAGTTCGCCTTCTAAACGTTTACAAAAAGGGCAACTGTAGTCCGTTACGTTAATAATGGTTAACTCTGGGGTTTCAGCTCCAAAAGAGGAATGTTTGCCATCACTTAGATAGTGACGAACCTCCTTCAAGGTATCTCCAAATGACTGTTGATACGCAATGTACTCTTGAAGGTTTTGGTGTAATGAATCAAGAATTTGAGGATTCTCTTTTAGTATCTGAGTAACTTCCTCTAGCTTTTGTTCTGCGGTCTTTTCTGATGCGAAAGATACGGCAGGTACGATAGCCATCATTAACGTCAAAAGTGTACGAGTGAATGTCATAATATTTCCTAAAACTTTTAGATTTCGTTGTTTGTTATGTGAAGTGAATAAAATACGTACAAAAGTCAGGCGAGAAGGTCTCTCGCCTTGCTAGGTTTATTCTCTAAACACACAAAGTTTTAGGTGAACCCGACACTTTTCCGGTATCGGTTCTGTGTATTCCAGATAATGAATTGCTGTGGATGCCATCGGCAGCGCCACAATCAAAGCAAACAGAAAAAATGGAATAAGAATATGGTCCAACTGGTGTTGGTACGCTTGAACTAGCTTCTCTGAAAGGTCGCAAGATGGTGATAAATTCACGCTTTCATCTTGCTGACTCTGTATTTGGTGAGCCTTAGGGCAGCTTTTCGAGAAGCCGGAGTTTTGGCTTAAACATACCATCACCACCCAAAACACGAGGGCGAGTGTCCACTTGGCTATTTTAGGTTGTGAGCGTAACAATGGGCTGCCTAGTCCTGTTGATTCTGGTTTATGCCGTTTGCATATGACCGGACAATCCTAACCTAAATTTCATTATGGAATGTTACTTTCGAGTTAATCGATATCGCCTCAATGCCAAAGTATGAAGTACGTCATGAATGTTGTAGAAAGCAATATTCGTTGGAATCATTGGTCTGATTGATGAAGAAGTCCAGAGGTATCGGTATAGATTAATATACCTAATTGTTAGCACAAATTTTTATTATCTTTCAAATGTGATTAAAATCATAAAACAAAACTTCATAACTGAGTCGCTAGAATGTTCGGCAGGCGGATTGATTTTGATCATCTCTCTAGCACATTATTCGAGTGAACATATGTGTCCTGTCCCACATGTGTAGGTAATGTTATGAAAAATCCTGTTCAAACCGAGCGCAAGGTTACGCTGGGGTGCTACGTTGCACTGGCGTTTGCGGTCGTCTTCTTTTCTGGTCTCATGCAATCGAACGAATGGTATGGCGTATTTGATTTCACCACGTTGAATGGCTCTTTCGGCAAGGTGGCTTATGGTGTCACCGAAACGGCTGACGGTGTGCAAGTTGCAACAACGTCGCTTCGTGGTACTGGTGGTAGCGGTGCACGTGACGGTTTCATTTTTGCACTTACTTTGATTCCTACCGTTATGTTCGCACTGGGTATGATCAATGTACTTGAGCACTATGGCGCGCTTGAAGCAGCTCGTAAGCTTCTTACTCCTCTTCTACGTCCTCTAATGGGCATCCCAGGTAACTCTGGTCTGGCTCTGATTGCTTCTCTACAAAGTACCGATGCAGGTGCGGCGATGACTCGTCAGCTTAAAGATGAAGGCCATCTTACCAAACGCGAAACCGATGTGTTCACTATGTTCCAGTTCACCGCTGGTGCCACCATTGTTAACTTTTTCTCCTCAGGGGCGGTGCTGTTTACGCTGACGATGGCGGATGGCTCGCTTGCCGTAACGTCTTCTATTGGTTTGGCGGTTGTGGTGATGTTCTTGTTTAAAATCGTGGGTGCGAACTTATTCCGTATCTACCTAAACATCACAGAAGGTAAAGAAGACAAGCAAGAGCAAAGCAAACCTGAGAACTTAAAAGAGGAGACGGCGTAATGAGTGACGTAAAAGTAAGTAAGCCGATGGTGACAGATATTTTCGTTGAAGGCGCTAAAAAAGGCTGGGTTATTGCGACAACATCAACCGTGCCTAACGTTCTTATGGCGTTTGTCATCATTAAAGCGTTGCAGATTACTGGCGCGTTGGATTTGATGGGCTCGGTATTTTCTCCAGTAATGGCAGTTTTTGGTTTGCCAGGTGAAGCGGCTGCGGTGCTGATTGGTGCTTGGATGTCGATGGGCGGCGCAGTTGGCGTGGTTATCACATTGTTTGACCAAGGCATCTTGAACGGAACGCACATTGCGATTCTTGCGCCTGCAATTTACCTAATGGGCTCACAGGTTCAGTACATGGGGCGAATTATGGGACCTATCGGTACTGAAGGTCGTTACATCCCAGTCATGATTGCGATTTCCGTATTGAACGCATTTGGCGGAATGCTAGTCATGAACTTGTTTGTTTAAGGAGCAATCATGCAGTTTTCTCTCAATGAATATCTCGAAGAACTTCGTCCTCTCATTAATGTCGATTGTGGTACGTATACCACTGATGGCATTGAGTTCATCGCTTCTCAATTTGAAGAGAAGTACCAAGCGATGTCAGGTTGGAGCGTAAAACGCATCGACTGTGGCAGAGCGGGTATCGGTCTTGAAGTTCGAAACAAGCCTGAAGCTGAGCAAGTTGACGTGATGCTGATTGGTCACATGGATACCGTGTTCCCTGTCGGTACCGCTGGATTACGTCCTATGTCTCAAGACCCTGAAAAAGCGTACGGTCCGGGTGTCTCGGACATGAAATCTGGCTTGCTGAATATTGTGTACGCGATGCGTAACCTCGACCAAGCGGTGTTGGATAAACTGTCGATTTGTATCTGCATGAACCCAGACGAAGAAACCGGATCGTTAGATTCGGTCGACTGGATTCAATCTGTTGCAAAAAATGCGAAGAACGTATTGGTGGCAGAAGCAGCACGTGCAGACGGCGGTTTAGTCAAAGCGCGAAAAGGCATGGCGCGTTACAAAATCACGTTTAACGGCGTGGCGGCCCACGCTGGCAACGAGCCAGAAAATGGCCGCAGTGCAATTACCGAGATGGCGAACTGGATTCTCGCAATCAATGCCATGACGAACTTCGAATCTGGCACCACATTAAACGTGGGTATTGTGTCTGGCGGTAACGGCGCAAACATCGTCCCTGAACATGCAGAAGCGATTGTGGATGTGCGTTTCTGGAATAATGAAGAATACGATGATGTCGATAGCAAGCTAAACGGCATGCTGGAAACACCATTCGTTGATGGCGTTAGCATCGAGTTGGTTCGTGAAGCTTACAAACCTTCTATGGTGCCAAGTCAGCAAACAGAGCGCTTAATGGCATTGGTGGAAGAAGCGGCAAATGAGTTGTCTATCGACATCAATTGGAAAGAAGTGGGTGGCGGCTCTGATGCAAACAATACGGCAATTCTTGGCGTTCCAACTTTGGATGGTCTAGGACCTATCGGTGCAGGTTTTCACAGTGACCAAGAGTACTTGTTGCTTGAGTCTATCGAACCACGTATCAAAATGCTGATGCGTGTACTGGAGAAGATAGCTCAGTAGCGAACTCGACAACTTAGTTCCCAACATCACGATCCCCAGACTTCGGTTTGGGGATTTTTCTATCTGTGTTTTTGTTTCACTTTACTATCATTTCTTGTTATTAATCTTGCGTTCAGGTTCGATTTATTAATATGTTGGCCACAGTCATAAATTTCGGAGGCAACGATGAGCACAACAATGTCTGTAAAATCGGCGCCGAAAGACGCCAAAGATCAAACGATGCAAGCGCCAGATGAGAAAACATTCTGGCGCAAAATGAAAGGGTCGGTTAAGAAAGCGGGTGAAGAAATTGCCGTAATGGGCATAAAATCATGGCTCGCGATGACAGATTCCAACACCGCCGTTCGCCATAAGGCGATTTTAGGTGGCGCATTGGCTTACTTCGTATTACCCACCGATATGGTGCCAGATGTGTTAGCAGGCGTCGGCTTTACCGATGACATGGCAGCGCTTACCTTAGCCGCTAACTCAGTCGGCAATGCCATTACTGAAGAACACGAAGAACGAGCCAGAGAAAAATTGAATTCGATGGCGGATTAAGTTGAAAATTTATTGTACAGCGCTAATAGCCATTTGTGCTGCTCGATAAAGTTTTCCAAATACCATAAGAAAAACATTTCTAATAAATTTTGCAGACATATCTTCAATTGCTGTTACTGGTTTTCCAATAAACACCAGCATATGGCCTAAAAGCCCTTTGACTTGTGATTCTCTTACTTTAGATGCTTTAGCTACTTTTTCTATATTTCTAGCGAGTATGTCATAAAATGTCATTCCAGTAGATACTGTGGCTTGGGCTGCTATTGCTGAAAACAAGCCAGTATCTTTTAATAATGTTATTAATGCTGCTTGAATTCTTTCTGACCAATACTCTGTAAATGATGCTTGGTTTCTGTGCTCAAACTTAAATCTAGTAGGAGTATACAAGTACTTGTTAGATCTGACTTTTATTGCTCCCCACGTTTCGGAGTTAGCATTATCTAAATACCCTAAACTTGTTTCGCTAGACATACTATGAGCATTTAAATTAAAGCCAGTACTAGCGTCTAAGCGGTACTCATCGCCATTATGTGGCGCATGAATAAATGGCCAGACAGGTACTTTAGGTACAGGATCTGCGCCGTGAGTACAGCGGTATACTTTGTCGTTGCTTTTACTAGATTTACGGGAATATTGTTCTAAACCAACTCTAGGTGCGCCAAAAGTATATAAATTCACTCTTAATGAATACTCTTCTCTCAGCCAATCAGAACATAATGAAGCTAGAGCCCCTCCTAAACTATGCCCAACACAATGAATTCGGTTAGGTAAACTTTGGAATTGCTGTAAATATTGTTTTATACTTGGTTTGATACTTGAAAATGAATTAATAAATCCAGCATGAGCAATAGAGCCATTTGGAGAGCCTTTAAGGCCTACATTTAGGTTGGTTACCCAATCATTGGCGTTTTGCGTCCCTCTAATGGAAATTACTAAATCTCCCTTATATTTTCCTTTCCCAACACCAATTACCGCAAACGCTTCAGATGTTCTCATTACACCAGGTATCACTTTTCTAAACAATGGTATACGATCTAATCCTGTGATACCTCCAGTTCGGCCACTAAAAACATCTTGCTGCGAAAATGCAAAGTGTTTTTCAAAACCTCCTTGTCCCTTGAACGCTAGTCTCCCTTGCCCCTGATATACTCCATACGGTATATTCGCGATCTCTGATGCAAGTTTTGGTGTTAAAGACGGCATTATGTATCCTCCGTAAACTCTGTTTTATATAAAAATCCATTTAAATTGCAATTGCTAATAACCATTAGATCTCGAGCATTATCTAGATTGATATTTTTGAAAAAATATCGGAATTCTTTATTTTTAAGCTCACAGTAAAGATTATTTAAGTTATCTTTTATAAATATAGGCGGTGAAACGTAGTTTAACTGGGACTCCCAAATGTACTTCTTTTCTTCATTTATATAGGTATATATTCCGATATATGAATATGTTTGATTCAAAGCTGATTCTTTGAACCTTTGAGAATGTATGACTGGTTTAAAGTGAAATTCACCTAACTCATTAGTACTTGAACTCCTTTTGTAAGTATTCTTTAAAAAATTAGCTTCTAAGTAAACGGTTACATTTTCTAGAGGTCTTTGCTCAAGAACTAAAGTACCTTTTATCTCTGGGCTTAATGTGTATTTAAATTTCTTAAAAAAACCGAACATACTTTCGTTGAAACCTAATGCAAGTATTGGAAATGAGAAACTGAATAAAAAAAGACTATTTTTAAACATGAATTTATGATGTATGTATCTTAGTACCAAATTAATTATCAGACTACTACCTATCGCGATTTGGTTTTGATCTTTAATTTAATAATGGAATTTGTATCTCTATATGATGAAAATGTCCCTTATGTCATTTTCAAAATGATAAACATAGACTAGTAAAACTCTAATTCTTCAGAAGAATTATTATCATAACCTAGCTACTTACCGATTCGTAACTAAGAAAAGTCTAGAAGCAATTATATCTGTACATTAGCACCTTTAGCGGGGGCATCTCGTATTAAAATGCGTTGACATTTTTTACACTAAGCCAACTTCGTTAGCTGTTGGCTTTTTGTATAGAGGCCTCCAGTTAGGCTGGATTTCCCGTAAAGCTTACAGCTATAAGTCAGTTATATAACCCCTTTCAATTTGATAAAAACGTTTTGTGGTCTGGCAATTGCAGAGTTAATTAAGAATTGAAAGGGGTCCCAATGGATACAAAAAGAGCTTAGCGCACACGCGATGGAATTATAAATATCATGTAGTTTTTGCACCAAAGTATGAAGGCAGGTGTTCTATGGTGAGAAGCAAAGGATAGTAGGCGAGATACTTTTTTATGAGATTCGTCCCATGTTCAGAGTCGAGAATATCAATTAACTCGTTAAAGGAGAGGCTCTTCACCCGTTCATCTTCCAATTCTCTTTCAAGTCGTTGGATTTTTTTAGCCGGAAACTCTTTCGGTTTCGTTTTTTATGCATGGTGTTCTTCCTTGGGTTATGTATCCAATCCATTTTTCCATATTTTCTTAGTCAGGTTAAAACCGTTGAACGCCCTTGAATAACATAGGTTGCTTGGGCTTGTTTGTAATTCATGTAGCCTTTTTCAATAGCATCGACGACCTGTAATTTAAAGCATAGTGTGCTTTCACGCGGGGTTCGCTTAACGTAGGGGTTATGTGCAGTAGTCATAATTTGTCCTCAATGTGTAAATACATTTCAGGACAACACATGGAAACAAAAAACCACCTTAGAATAAGGTGGTTTTTTCTTAGACAGGATAACTTAATCGTAAAACGATTTAGGCGTCAGCGCGTTTAAGATGCACTTCTTCTTCGGCTACGCCTGCCATTGGGTCGTTGAAGCGAGCTTCATCCAATGCACCTTCTGATTTCGCAACAATGACGGTTACTGCACTGTCACCAGTGATGTTTACCGCGGTACGAATCATATCAAGAAGACGGTCAACACCCATGATGAGCGCGATACCTTCAAGCGGCAGACCAACTTGGTTCAATACCATGGCTAGCATTACAAGGCCAACACCAGGGACACCCGCAGTACCGATAGATGCCAATGTAGCTGTCATGATTACCATGAGGTAATCGCCCATAGTTAAATCAATATTGAAGGCTTGAGCAATAAAGGCGGTTGCTACACCTTGCATGATCGCCGTACCGTCCATGTTCACGGTTGCACCAAGTGGTACTGTGAACGATGATACGCGGTTCTCAACACCCATTCGGTGCTTAACCGTTTCCATTGTTACTGGAATTGTTGCGTTCGATGATGCTGTAGAAAAAGCAAACATGATCGCGTCTTCCATCTTACGTAGGAACGTAATTGGATTTAGACCAGTGAAACCTTTTAACATTAAGCTGTAAGTGACTAGGCCGTGCAGGACAAGCGTACCCGCCAGTACTAAGAAGTACTCTGCCAGATTGACGATTGCGCCCAGACCAAGACCAGTAAATAGCTTCGCCATTAAGAAGAACACACCATAAGGCGCTAAGTTCATCAAAATCGCTACCAGTTTCATGATCACTTCATTCAGATCAGAGAAGAACGCTGCAATACGTTCACCAGGTTTGCCTGCTGCGCTGATCGCAATACCAAATAGCACTGCGAAAACAATAACTTGCAGGGTTTTACCTTCAGCCATTGCACTGATAGGGTTGGTTGGGAACATATCGATGATCACCTGACCCAAAGATGGTGCTTCTGCTGATTTGAATGAACTTGCTGCGGTTAGGTCAGCGCCAGCACCTGGCTGGAACAGAGTACCCATAGTTAGAGCAAGCGTAATCGCGATAGCCGTTGTTGTAACGTAGAAAGCGAGGGTTTTACCACCCATGCGACCCAGTGTAGAAAGGTCTTTGAGGGAGCTAGTACCACAAACTAGTGAAACAAACACTAGAGGGACTACGAGCATTTTTAAGCTGGCGACGAAGATCTGTCCACCAACTTCAAATAATCCATTAACAATGTATGCGTCGACAAATCCGTTGCCGGCAAAAAGTGTGCGAATTGCAAATCCTGTCAAGATACCCGCTACCATACCCCAAATTACGCGGCTGGTTAGCGACATCGGTTTCTTGGTATTCATGAGAACACTCCTTATAGTTATGCACCTTGAGTTCACTTCAAAGCGGCGAGCAGAGTAGCAGTGGAGTGAGAAAATACGAAAGAATAATCCTCTAAATGGTTAATAGATGTGAACTTTATCACTAATAAAAATGGAGTTTTAACCAAATCTTAACTATTTGACTGGTCGAAAAGTTTGTATTTTAACACTTTTATCGAACATACAACCGATAAGAAAGAGTATTTACATTTATTTTTAGTAGTAAATGGAGTGCATATTATCTCTAAGGAATGTTGCTCTTGCATAACTATCTAGATTTTATTCAGGCTAGAAGCCGTCTCTTTTTGATTGTTTTTGTATTGGGCTGAACACAAGGGGCTAACGAGCCGTCTATGCCCCTGCTTATGTTATTTATCCGATGAATCAATGAAGGTTGGTCAATGTAGATAATTGGAGGTGATCCCAACTCCATTATTCTGAGTGGTATTGCTAATACCCCCAACCCAATAGCGTTGCTTCGCTCGGATGAAGCCTTCCAAACAATGCAGACCAGTCTCAGTGATATGGACGCTTTGTTCCCACCACTCCCTTTCACGTGACTCAATCGTGATTAAAGGCGTTTGACCTTGTGCTAGAGGGAGGAGTAAGGCGTAAAACATCGTATCGCCCAGGTAAGGCAGAGGTTCACGTTGTTGATATTGCTCAAACCAATCTTTGATGAGAATTGAACGATTTTGAGAACTTAGGACCTCTAATGCAATCTGCTGAGTCAAGCTTAATCCTGTTTGTGAATGAGGTAACTCTTGCATATGGCGTATTAGCACGTTGAGCATATTGGGTAAGCAATCTAGATCATGCTGCTCGATCAAATTAACCATAGAGATGGGTGTCGGTGATGTGACTGCGTGCCAGGAATGTTTAGCCTGACTGAATAATTTGGCTGTCACGGGTTTACGGTATTGCCAACAAGCGCGAATAGCCTCTTTAGGCAACTGCCCCAAACCGATGAATCGCTCAGTGCCAGGGAACTGGTTCAACTCAATGATCTCTATCACCTTGTTTTCTACATTCTCTAACAACGTTAGGGCACGAAGCAGCATTAATTGGTCATAGCTGTCATGTTCGACCCAAAAGACGATTCGTTCAAATGTATCACTGAGCAGCGTATCAATATTAGCTTGCTCAAATTTGACAATATCTTGCACTGAATCTTCACGCTTCATCACGGGCAGCAGAGTCTCTACGACATATTGGGCACGAATGGCAAGGAAGTTTTGTGGTGTTGCTGGGATTGGACCCATACAAAGCGGATCTATTAGGGCTAAAAATGTCCCCTCGAATCCGCTGTCTTTAAGCCGTTGCTGAATATCATGCCCACAGCGGACATGGAGCGTTTTTAGTTCGCTATCAAGAGGAGGGAAGTGATTTTTGATGGCGTCTTTGTGAGCTTCTAACTCTTCTACATGCGCTTTTAATTTACTCCAACTTGGTAAACCTAATTCTCTGGCTAGCGAATGTTGAACGTCAGCTAATTGAATTGTATTGGGAGCTAATGATTCTGGTTTGGAGTGAAATCGCTTAACTCGATCCAACATCTCATCATCGTGTTGACGTATAGCTTTGAGCCTTTTTTTAGCAACGGATTTTTGTTGGTTAATGTTGATTAAGAAGCTATTTGTAGAGTTCATTTTTCACCTTTCTTATCTCTTCCACACTCGCCTAAATAGAAGCTAAAAGAAGGTAAAACAGATTGTGCCTGCTACACAGAGCAGGGTAGAAGAGTTGCCGTGAACCAAGTTCTTTCCGCGAGTGTTGGGGGCTTTAGGCGTGAGCAGACTGATAGTAGAGTTTCACAATCCATCATGCAACCATTCATGAGAGAGCCGCATCACAAAATATCAGCCCCATTAAAGAAGTGCTGAATAGTTTGACAGCCAATGCCTATGTAGATGTTAACGACCATCCGTTTTCTAGTAGATATGCATTACAGGATCCAGTAATTACAAAGCCCTGCTAGGTCTAGCAGGGCTTTGTAATACATGTAGATATTAATTACTCGCTCTTGTAAGCGTAGTTATAGTAACCGTAACCATATCCGTATGAGTTTGACGCTTTCTTCTCTACGGCGTTTAGAATTACGCCTTTTACTTCCACGCCGGATTGTTCAAAGCGGCCTTGTGCGACTTCAATTTCCTTCAAAGTCGTTTGATCAAAACGAGCTACCATCAGTGTTGTTCCTGCGATTGCACCAACAATGCTTGGGTCGGTAACCGCGAGTACAGGCGGCGTATCGATGATCACAAGATCGTACTGCGCCGACATTTCGTCAACAAAGCTCTTAAAGCGAGGATGCATCAAAAGCTCTGACGGGTTTGGTGGTACTTGGCCACGAGTAACCACATCTAGATTGTCGATGGATGTTGATTTAATGATATTGCTATGGGATGTCTTGCCGCTCAAATAATCAGAAAGACCGTTATCCCAACGTAAACCAAAACATTGCTGCAAATAACCTTTACGCATATCTGCATCGATAAGCAGTACTTTCTGACCTGTTTTCGCAGCGACGGCTGCAAAGTTTGTCGATACGAACGTTTTACCGATAGATGGTGCTGGACCTGAAATCATAAGAACGTTGTTCTTCGCTTCCATCATCGCAAAGTGCAGGCTAGTACGAAGACTACGCAGGGCCTCGATGGAAAGATCGGCCGGGTTAGCTTCAGCAAGAAGGACTAGCTCATCGTTGCTGCCTTTGTTTCGTTTAAGCTTGTTTGCAAATTCCAGTTGTTGAATAGATTTTGGAACGCTAGCGTAAACAGGCATACCAATCTGCTCAATTTGATCTGGTGTTTCTACACCACGGTGGAATGCCGCACGAATTAATACGAAAGCCACGCCTGTCATGCCGCCAAGCAGTGTTGCTAGCACAACGATAAGCGCTTTTTTCGGCTTGATTGGCTTAGAGAACGATTGAGCGTTATCTAAGATTCGAACGTTGCCAACGGTTCCTGCTTTAATGATGTTGAGCTCTTGAACCTTGTTCAATAGCTGGATGTAGATTTGTTGGTTTACTTCTACATCGCGCGTCATGCGTAGAACTTCACGCTGTGTTTTCGGTAACTTTTGAACTTGTTTATTAAGACGCTCTTTCTCTTTGAGTAGCGTCTCACGTTTATCAAGCAGAGACTTATAAGCCGGGTGATCTTGTGTAAAGCGCTGGCTGATTTCACTCTCTTTGAATGTAAGCTCATTTAACTGCGCTTCTAATTCAACCATCACTTTCAGCGTTGATTGAGCTTCAAGGCCTAAGTCGATAGATTCATTTTCTTGACGGAATCGATTTAAAACGTCTTCAGAAGCGGTCAGTTTTGTTTTGATGTCTGGAAGGTGGCCTTTCAAGAACTCGAGACTTTGCTCTGCCTCTGCTGAGTTTCTTTGAACGTTTTGCAAGAAGTAGTTCTGGCTAATGTCGTTCAAGATAGCTTGAATCTTAGCGCGATCTTCACCAGAGAAGCTTAAAGAAATAATCCCGGTTTGCTTACCACGTTCGCTAATCGATAAGTTTTGTTGCAGTGCATTGATTGCATCTAATTTGCTGACTTTACTCACGGTAAACGATGCGCCGTCTTGCGCTATCATTTCTGTAGCTAAGAATTGATAGCCGTTCTTTTCAATGAGCTCGCCAACCTTACCTTCTAAAATGACGTTATTGTCATCTTCTATAAGTTTGAACGTCTGTTTTTCAGAATCAATAACTTCGAGAGTTAGAGGAATTCCAACTGCGTAAGAAGGGGTATTAAATCGGTAAGTGTTCACCAAGCCCCTATTGACAGAAAAAGTGTGACACTCAGCACTTGATCCATTCTTGGCTATTGAGTGATCATTCCAGTGCTTCATCCTGTTTGTTATGAGCAGAAAGAAAGC
>NZ_JAMZAP010000035.1:0-27421 GCF_024181785.1 Vibrio sp. Y42_MX_L11 | reverse complement strand
CTGATCATCAAATCGATCTTGAATGTATTGAAATTATTGTGATTTAAATGTACAAATTAGTGGAAACATCACTTCACGTCACCCCTTATGCCATAAAGGATTTTCATGATCTTGCCCTGGGGGTCATGCGTAAGAAAAAGCCGAGCGAATAATAGGTGACTTAAGTTTAGACATGGCTATAAAAATGAAAATCAAAGCTTTCTAAATTAGTGATTAATTATATTTTCATTTATAACAAAGTGAGCTTGGTTAATAAGCCACTTCAAGAGCGATGTATTTTCTACTCCTTAACATGAAGTGAAAAAATAAACTGAGTAATTAATCTAAATTTTGATTTTTTTATCAATAGCGCTCTGTATTTATTACAAAAAATGTTTGAATGGGATGTTCTGGCATATTTTCTTACATTCACATGTGATTCATTTCACGGCTTTAATTGTTCATTCTTATTTATTTCATAAATAAACCTGATAGTAGACGCAAATGGTAGGCTCTGAACAGAGCTAAGTTTGCATTTACATAAATATCAGGTATGACAATGGACACGTTAATCAAACCCTCAATACTCGCACTAACCATCGCCAGTGCACTTAGCGCAAACGCGAACGCAGAGATTATTATTTCCCAGTATGTGGAAGGCGGCGCTTATAATAAAGCGGTCGAGATCGCCAATACAGGTGATACTGAGGTGACACTCACAGGCTATGAATTAGCAAAATCTTCGAATGGTGGCGGCTCGTGGGGCAGCACTCTTGATCTTAGTGACGTAACGTTACAAGCGAAGCAAGTGTATGTGCTTGCTCATGGCGATGCGAGCGAAGCAATAAAGGCGGTTGCGGATTACACTGATAAAAATGTAGCGAACTTTAACGGCGACGATCCGTTGGCACTTCTTAAAGATGGGGAAGTGCACGATATATTAGGTGTGATGGGGGACGTGGATTTCGCTAAAGACACCACGTTAGTTCGTAACAGTGATGCGCTTACACCTTCAACTACCTACCAATCCACTCAGTGGACAGCCTTACCTAAAGATAATATTGATGGTTTAGGGGAATTAAATACAACTGAGCCACCTGCGCCATTTGCTTGTGAAGTAGATGGACAAGAACCAGCCTTTACCACCATCCAAGAGATTCAAGGTGAAGGTGCTTCTTCTCCATTTATTGATGGCTACCCTTACATCACGACCGAAGATCACTTCGTAACTGGTGTGGTCAGTGCTGTAACAACAGGCTTAACTAAAGGCTTCTACCTGCAAGCACTTGAGAATGATGGCAACGACAAGACATCTGAAGGTTTGTTTATTCACACCGATGTTGCCGATACAGAGCTGAAAGCTGGTGATGTTGTTTGTGTGAAAGGGAAAGTACAAGAGTACTACAGCAACACTCAGCTTTCTTCTGATGCTAACAGTTATGTAAAAACAGGCACATCAAACGCCTCTTTGGTTACTCCGTTAACGATTAAGGAAGGGGAAACACTACGTGATGCACTAGAGCGTCATGAAGGTATGCAAGTTGAGCTCAGCTCGGCTAGCGAACTTTTCGTTACTCGTAACTTTTCTTACGATTATGACTCTCGACGCAACAACATGATGTTGTCTCATGAAGCACCGTTGTTTAAGCCGACTCAATTGCATGCAGCAGAGAGTGACGCTGCGGTTGCCCTTGCCAAAGAGAATGCGGCCAACCGTATTTACTTGGAATCGGATAGCAAAGCGCCAAATGGACAAATCCCATATTTCCCAACGTTTGCACAAGATCTTGACCAAAATGGCTCTTCAGAGCAGCACATTCGCCTAGGCTCTCGTGTCGAAGGCCTGCAAGGTGTCGTGGCTTACAGCTACAACGAGTACCGCCTAATTGCGACCAATGAAGTTGATAGCAGCAACTTTGTCACGTCAGGTGATGACTTTGACGTTGCGCGTAAAGCGGCGCCAGCCATAGCCGATTCTGATTTACGAGTGGCGAGCTTTAACGTTCTTAACTACTTCACTTCGGTTGCTGACAGCGGGCACGACAACCCAACCGGGCAAAATCGTGGCGCGACAAACCTTGATGAGTTCTTGATCCAGCAAGCGAAAATCGTTTCAGCGATGAATAAGATGGACGCGGACATCATTGGCCTGATGGAAGTGGAAAACAACGGCTTTGGTGATGGTAGTGCTATCCAAAACTTGGTTGATGCTTTAAACGCTGAGATTGATGACGTGGAAGATCATTACACGTATGTCGAAATCGAAGAGCAAGACAAATACCAAGAGGAATACTTTGGCAGTGATGCGATCATGGTTGCGATCTTATATCGTGCTAACGCAGTAACACCAAAAGAAGCAGCAAAAGTCATTGTGACGCCAGAGCAACACATTGCTGAGAACACCATTACTCGTAAAGAGGGCACAGAAAGTAACCCTGCTTACGACAAGTACCAACGCCATAGCTTATTACAGACCTTCACAGTGAAAGAGACTGGCGAAGATCTTTCAGTGGTCGTGAACCACTTTAAATCGAAAGGCTCTGAATGTATTGAAGAGTGGATTGCTGGTGTAGAAGACTCAGAACCCGCGGATCTGCAAGGTAACTGCAACAACTTCCGTGTCTCTGCAGCGAAAGTCGTTGGTGAAGCGCTGAAAGATATTGATGGCGATGTGCTCGTCATGGGCGATTTGAACGCTTACGGCAAAGAAGATCCGTTACTTACCCTCACTGATTACTCACAAGAGAAATACGGCCGTGATATCTACACTGCCGCTTACACAACCATTGATGGCGGTGAGCTTCAAGTAGAGAAAACCAAGATTGAAAAAGGCTACGGTCTGCACAATTTAAACACCTTGCTGCATGGCGCTGATACGTTCTCGTACACCTATTCAGGTGAGTTGGGGAACTTGGACCATGCATTGGCAAGCAGCAGTTTAGCGCAAAAAGTGGTGGCGATTGAAGATTGGCACATCAACTCACTAGAAAGTAACTTGTTTGAATACAGCAGCAAATACACGGGTGACATGCCGAAGTACAAAGATGCGTTCTCAGCGTCTGATCATGATCCAGTGATTATTGCTATTGATTTGCCAGATGATGATATCGATTTACCGAAAACGGGTGAAAACTTAGCTATTGATGTACGTCTACCACCAACTGCGGTTGCGGGCGATATTGTGACAGTGAACTTAACAGCATCCACACAAGCGGCCGCGACAAGCAGTGATGCAAAAGTTTACTCGGCTAGCCAAACCTTGACTCAAACTGACATTGACGCACGCAGCGTGAATATTGAGTTTGAACAAGCGCCAGAACAAGGTAATTACCAGTTAGAAGAGAAAGTGACAGACTCGACAGGCAACGTCGTTAAGTTTAGCTCTGTTCGTGATGTCTCAATGACGCAAACTGAAACGGGTGCAGAAGGTTCGAAGGACTCAGATGGTGGTTCGTTTGGTTTTGGCGCGCTACTCGCGATGCTTGGACTTGGCTTACTACGTCGCCGCAACTAAGCCTTTATCTCCTAAAATACAGCTGTAAAGACCAAAGGCCAGCCGATGCTGGCCTTTTTATTGCACAAAGACTTGCCTTTCTAGTTTGGTGTTGCAAAATACCGCCCTTAATTGTCGCAAACCAGACAATCATCTCTTAAGTCTTGCCTAAACGGATTGGAGCAGCTGACACTCTATGTTGTTGATCATCGATAACTACGATTCTTTCACTTACAACCTCTACCAATACTTTTGCGAGCTTGGTGCAGACGTAAAAGTCGTGCGTAACGATGAAATCGACATTCAAGGGATTGAAGCGTTGAACCCAACTCACTTGGTGATCTCACCTGGACCGTGTACGCCAAACGAGGCAGGTATCTCTCTACAAGCTATAGAATACTTCGCTGGTAAGCTTCCAATATTGGGTGTTTGCCTTGGTCATCAAGCGATAGCGCAAGCGTTTGGTGGGGAAGTCGTGCGCGCTCGACAAGTGATGCATGGGAAAACGTCACCTATTCGTCACAATGGTCGCAGTGTGTTTAAAAACCTGAATAACCCACTCACGGTAACCCGTTATCACTCTCTCGTGGTGAAAAACGGTACGTTACCCGATGTGTTTGAACTGACCGCATGGACTGAGCTGCCGGATGGAAGTATGGACGAAATCATGGGTTACCAACATAAAACCCTGCCAATTAATGCAGTGCAGTTTCACCCAGAATCGATCAAAACAGAGCAAGGTCACGAGTTGCTCGCGAACTTTTTAGCACGTAAAGCGATCTGATCGCGATCACTTTTCTTAACAAATCATTCATCTTTTTGCTGAGGTGAGTGGATTGCAAAACTATGCGGTTCATTCTGGCCTCTTTGTCTATTCATGTCTTTTTAAACTTTCTATCCCCTGTATTACATAACATTTATAAAAAATCGCTTCTCTATTTTACTTTCTTGATGCATAAATAGTCATAAGCAGTGATTAATGGAAGTTGCTTTCGAGAACGAAAAGAATAAATCACTATTGAAATGGTTAATTAAATGTAAATACAATGCCGCAATAGCTTAAATGCAAAACATTATTTGCTGGCAAAGAGAGCCGGTTAAATTCGCTTATCTGCTACGCATGCGGTATCAAGAAGGAATGTGCAATGACAACGGAAATTAAAGTAGAGCGCGGTTTATTCGATGAGGTAATGGTACCTTGCTATAACCCGATGGAAATGATCCCTGTTAAAGGTGAAGGTTCACGTGTTTGGGATCAGGAAGGTAATGAATACATCGACTTTGCTGGTGGTATTGCAGTGAGCTGTCTTGGCCATTGTCATCCAGTAATGGTAAACGCATTAACAGAGCAAGCTAACAAGCTGTGGCACTTAAGTAACGTGATGACGAACGAACCAGCACTTCGTCTGGCGAAAAAGCTAACAGAAGTGAGCTTTGCTGAGCGCGTATTCTTTGCTAACTCTGGCGCAGAAGCGAACGAAGCGGCACTTAAGCTGGCACGTCGTTACGCTGCTGACGTACATGGCGCTGAGAAATCAGAAATCATTGCATTCAAACAAGGTTTCCACGGTCGTACGTTCTTCACCGTAACGGTTGGTGGTCAAGCGGCTTACTCTGACGGTTTTGGTCCTAAGCCTGGTGACGTTACCCACTTACCTTACAATGATATCGAAGCACTACAGGCACACATGTCTGATCGCACATGTGCGGTGATGATGGAGCCGCTACAAGGTGAAGGCGGTATCGTGCCACCAACGCCTGAGTTTGCTCAAGCAGTACGTGAGCTGTGTGACAAACACAACGCGCTACTGATCTTCGATGAAGTGCAAACCGGTAATGGTCGTACAGGTAACTTCTACGCTTACCAAGGTTTAGGTATTACACCTGATATTCTAAGCACCGCGAAATCACTCGGTGGCGGTTTCCCAATCGGTGCAATGCTGACTACTGCAAAATTAGCAGAGCACATGAAAGTCGGTACGCACGGTTCAACATACGGCGGTAACCCACTCGCGTGTGCTGTAGCAGAAGCAGTTGTGAACGAAGTTACTAAGCCTGAAGTGTTGGCTGGTGTGCTAGAACGCGAAGCGATGTTCCGCGAAGGTCTAGAGAAGATCAATGCTAAGTACAACATCTTCTCAGAAGTGCGCGGTCAAGGCCTATTGCTTGGCGCTGCACTGAATGAAGAATGGCAAGGCCGCGCACGTGATGTTCTCGTCGCTGCAGGCAAACAAGGTCTAATGGTATTGGTTGCGGGTGCCAATGTCGTACGTTTCACACCATCACTCGTTATCACACAACAAGAAATTGAAGAAGGCTTGGCGAAACTGGATAAAGCGATCGCGACTTTAGTTTAAGCGCGATATCAGTTTCAACGTCAACGCAGACCCCCCGTCAAGGATCTCTGATGGGGGAATTGTTCCTACAATATAGTTAGGATCTTCTTGCATCTGGAGGGAGTATTGATGCTAGTAGTTCGCCCTATCGCGATGTCGGATTATGACGCGCTGCACACTTGTGCGGTGGAGTCTGGTCACGGATTTACATCTCTACCGGTTAACGAAGAACTGTTAACCAATCGAATCAAACACTCAGAGTACAGCTTTGGTAAGCCAGATGTGGCAGAACCAGGTGATGAAGGCTACCTGATGGTCGGCTTTGACTCTGAAACGGGTGAGGTTGCGGGTACCACCGGAATCGAAGCATCTATCGGCTGGGATGTCCCATTTTACTCGTATCACATTAGTAAAGTGGTGCACTCGTCACCAAAGCTTGGCGTCAATAATGTCGTCAAACTGCTTACTTTTGGTAATAACTACACGGGTAACAGCGAAATTTGTACCTTGTTCTTGCGTGAGAAATTCCGCCAAGGTCTGAATGGTCGTCTAATGTCGAAGTGTCGTTTCCTCATGATGGCTGAGCACCCAGAGCGTTTCTCTGAAACGATCTTTGCGGAGATGCGTGGTGTTTCAGACGACGAAGGCAACTCGCCGTTCTGGCAATGGTTACAAGAGCATTTCTTCTCCATCGATTTCACGCTTGCGGATTACCTCACAGGTATCGGCAAGAAAGGCTTTATTGCTGACTTAATGCCGAAGCTGCCTATTTACATCAACCTGTTGAGTCCAGAAGCGCAAGCCGTGATTGGTCAAGTGCATGACAATACTCGCCCAGCATTAAAGCTGCTTGAGCGTGAAGGCTTCACTAACCGTGGCTACGTGGATATTTTCGATGCGGGTCCAACCGTTGAATGTGACTTACGCAATATTGAATCGGTACGTCACTCGTTCCGTGCGCAAGTGAAAATTGCACAACATAGCAGTACGCAAGACTTCTTGATGTGCAACTCATCGTTCGAAAACTTCCGCGCAGCAGTCACCAAAGCGGCGTATGACCCTGAAACACAAAGCGTCATGATCGCACCAGACGTTGCGGATGCACTTTTGGTTGAGGAAGGGGATTTTGTTCGCCTTCTTCCGCAGTAACAGACGACAGAATTTAAGGATAGAAACAATGACACATTGGATTGCAGGTGAATGGGTACAAGGTCAGGGTGAAGCATTTACGTCTCTGTCACCTTACAACCAAGAAGTGATCTGGCAAGGCAACGGTGCAACGGCAGAGCAGGTGAATCAAGCGGTATCTGCAGCGCGTGAAGCGTTTATTGACTGGAAAAAACGCCCATTTGCAGAGCGTGAAGCGATCGTGTTGGCTTTTGCTGAGAAAGTAAAAGAGAACAGCGAGAAAATCGCTGAAGTCATTGCCAAAGAAACTGGTAAGCCAATTTGGGAAACGCGCACTGAAGCAGCGGCAATGGCAGGTAAAATTGCAATCTCTATTCGTGCTTACCATGACCGCACTGGTGAAGCGAGCCGTGAAGCGGCGGGCAACCAAATTGTGTTACGTCATCGCCCACTGGGCGTGATGGCGGTATTTGGCCCATATAACTTCCCTGGTCACCTACCAAATGGTCACATTGTGCCTGCGTTACTAGCGGGTAACACCGTTGTGTTCAAGCCATCCGAGCAAACGCCTTGGACTGGCGAGCTAGCTATGAAACTTTGGGAAGAAGTAGGTCTGCCGAAAGGCGTGATCAACCTTGTCCAAGGTGCGAAAGAAACCGGTATTGCGCTTGCTGATGCGAAAGGCATTGATGGCGTACTGTTCACGGGCAGCGCGAACACGGGGCATGTATTGCACCGTCAATTTGCGGGTCAACCAGGCAAAATGTTAGCACTAGAAATGGGTGGTAATAACCCGATGGTGATCTCTGATAAATACGGTGATTTGGATGCCACGGTGTACACCATCATCCAGTCAGCGTTTATCAGTGCCGGGCAGCGTTGTACGTGTGCTCGTCGTTTGTATGTGCCATTGGGTGAGAAAGGCGATGCGCTTATCACCAAGCTCGTCGAAGCGACGAAGAATATTCGCGTAGACCAACCATTTGCAGAGCCTGCGCCATTTATGGGGCCGCAAATCTCCGTTGCCGCAGCCAAGTTCATTCTCGATGCACAAGCGAACCTTCAATCACTTGGTGGTGAAAGCTTGATTGAAGCTAAAGCAGGAGAGGCGGCGTTTGTTTCTCCGGGCATTATTGATGTAACGAACATTGCTGAGCTACCAGATGAAGAGTACTTCGGTCCACTTCTGCAAGTGGTGCGTTACGAAGGGCTAGAAAAAGCCGTAGAACTGGCGAACGACACGCGCTTTGGTCTCTCTGCTGGTTTAGTTTCAACTGACGACCAAGAATGGGAATACTTCGTTGACCATATTCGTGCAGGGATCGTGAACCGTAACCGCCAGCTCACAGGTGCAAGTGGTGATGCGCCATTTGGTGGTCCTGGTGCGTCAGGTAACCTACGTCCAAGCGCTTATTACGCAGCAGACTACTGTGCGTACCCGATGGCATCAATGGAAGGTCAAGAGACTATCTTGCCTGCAACATTAAGCCCAGGTGTGGCGCTATAAGTTTTAATAACAGAGTCGCAACCATGTATTGCGGCTCACCTTGCCGGCGAATCATTTAGGTATGGGTTGTAGTGATCGTTGGCAGAACACGGAAAGTGAGCAAAGACTCGGAAAAGCGTGTTGACTGACTGGCATTTACCGTCACAGGTTGATGGCTGCTCGTTCATTATTCTGGACAACTTTTCGTTGTGAACGAGCAGTCAACTTCCGCTTACCTTTTAACTCTACATCTCGTAACAAGGAGTCGTTATGACGCCCGATGTGTTATTTGAATCGCTATGGCAAGATTACATTCAACGTCTTTGCCCCTCTGCTGCGAAAGTACATCAGCTGCTTCAAGAAGATGAGCCTCTGATTAATGATCATATAGCTTTACGTACCTTCAATATTGCGCCTCTTGGTATCGAAACCTTAGCTAAACCATTTGTAGCCATTGGCTACCAGGCATGTGGTGACTACGTTTTCGAAAGTAAAAAGCTGGTTGCTAAGCACTATGAACACCCTGATCCGAAGCAACCGAAAGTCTTTATTAGTGAGCTAAAAGTTGAGGAGTGTTCACCTGAGCTGCAAGAGATTGTGAAAAAGCTGGTGGCACAAGTCGATGCAGGCAAGCTGAACGATAGCGCATTCTTACATGGTGGACGCTTGTGGGATTTAAGCTTTGCTGACTACCAAACGTTGGCTAAAGAAAGTGAGTATGCATCTTGGTTAGCTGCGCATGGTTACGGCGCAAACCACTTCACGGTGAGCGTTAACCAGCTCAATGAATACGAAGAAGTGAAGCAAGTAAACGATCACTTACGTACGGCCGGATTTACCATCAATGAAAACGGCGGGGAAGTGAAGGGCACTCCTGAGGTGCTACTAGAACAATCATCGACCATGGCGGATAAAGTGGCGGTTCGCTTTAGCGAAGGCACTGAAATTATCCCTGGTGGCTTTTACGAGTTTGCTAAGCGCTACCCGATGGAAAATGGTGAGCTGTACCCAGGTTTTGTGGCGGCTTCAGCGGACAAAATCTTTGAAAGTACGAATGGCTAACTTTTAGGGTTAACCTTTCGGCTAACCAACTTGCTCATTAGTCTTTTGTTGCTCTGAGCTTAATGTGGTTACAAGACAAATAAAAAGCCACCAATGTCGCCATTGGTGGCTTTTATAATTTTGTTCGCGTCACTCTGGTTTGAGATTAACGAGTACCGTAAACCACGATAGTTTTACCGTGCGCAGAGATTAAGTTCTGCTCTTCTAACATTTTCAAGATACGACCTACTGTCTCACGAGAACAGCCAACGATTTGACCGATTTCTTGACGAGTGATCTTGATTTGCATGCCGTCTGGGTGAGTCATTGCGTCTGGTTGTTTTGCAAGGTTCAGAAGCGTCTGAGCGATACGACCAGTTACGTCTAGGAACGCTAGGTCACCCACTTTTTGGCTAGTTACTTGAAGACGACGAGCCATCTGCGCAGAAAGGCGCATTAGGATGTCTGGGTTTACTTGGATAAGCTGACGGAATTTCTTGAAAGAAATTTCAGCAACTTCACAAGGAGATTTAGCACGAACCCAAGCTGTGCGCTCTTGGTCTTCCTCGAATAGACCAAGTTCACCAATAAAGTCTCCTTGGTTTAGGTAAGAAAGGATCATCTCCTTACCTTCTTCGTCTTTGATAAGAACCGCAACAGAACCTTTAACGATGTAGTACAAAGTTTCTGCCTTTTCGCCCGCGTGAATTAGCGTGCTCTTTGAAGGGTACTTATGAATATGACAGTGTGAAAGAAACCACTCTAATGTTGGGTCGGTTTGAGGTTTACCTAGAACCATAATATCTCACTTCCTCTGCAGGGTACGCTTGCGCTATCCATATTTTAGCTAAGCCTGAATTAGGCCTACTAGAATAAGAGCACTTTTTATATGCTGCAAGCTCTCTTGTGTTTCGGTAAGAAATAGTATCCTTTTTCGAAAACGATTTCTTGATTTTAATCGTGCCATGATTGAGATTTTGTAAGCAAAACTGTGCACATGATCACGGTATGAAAAGTAAACATCTTCGCAGGCAGGTTTTTAGCCAATTTTCCCTGTTTCGATGAGCTGTTGTAGGATAGGCCGAACTATGAGCTCCATTGCAAAGCTCATCTTACCGCCTGGCACGACAATCGTGTTGTGGCGTGACATGAATGAGCCATCAATCATAGCCAGGAGATATGGGAAGTCGACTTTCTTTATCCCACGCAAGCGAATTACGACAAAGCTCTCATCCAGGCTTGGGATACCCTTCGCATTAAGGGGGTTGGAGGTATCGACCGTTGGGACGCGCTGAAAGTTAATATGAGTGCGAGAAAATTGCGGAGTGATGTAGTTAAGATAATCGTCCATCGAGCGCACGATAGAATCCATTACTGCTTCTCGTGAATGACCGCGGTCACGAGTATCACGCACAAACTTTTGGATCCACTCTAAGTTTACGATTGGTACCATACCAATCAAGAAATCCACATGCTGCGCAACATTAACATCGCCATCCACAACACCGCCGTGCAAGCCTTCATAGAAGAGAACGTCACTGTTCTCCGGTAAGTCCTGCCACGGTGTGAAGGTACCAGGCATTTGATTATAAGGTACGGCCTCGTCAAAGGTGTGTAGGTAGCGACGTACGCTGCCTGCGCCATCGTGACCATATTTACGGAAAAACTCTTCCAATCCTGGAAAGTCATTAGCTTGAGGGCCAAAGTAGCTAATGTGTCGACCTTGCTCGCGCGCTTTACGGATTTCTATATCCATTTCAGGGCGAGTAAAGCGATGGAAGCTGTCGCCTTCAACCCATGCGGGTTTAACGTTCATCATATTGAACATCTTACGGAAGGCTTCAGATGTAGTGGTCGTGCCGGCACCGGATGAACCAGTAACCGCAATAATTGGGTGTTTAGCTGACATGACAAACCTTGTCGAAAATTACTTACCTGTAATGTGCAGTAGGCTGCTACTGCACGGTCGATAACCCACTATAGCACGTAACAATGCCTTGTCATTGAGTGGGGTACGGTAAAATGTGAAGGGTCTAAAATTTTGTTTTTACCTGAATATCGACGGTTTCGTGCAGTTCAGAGAACACGATAACCGCTTCGCCTTTTTCTAATTGAGTTTTTACTTGATCCACTTTGTCTTGCAAAGAAACCTCGACGGTTCCGTAATCCGTGCCTTCGCGTAAGACGAACTCACGAATTAAGTTTTCCAATGTTTCTGGCGCAATGTCTTGCCATGGAATGATCATAAATACCTCGAACTTTTATGATGAGCGGCTAGTTTACTGCTTTCGCTGCTTGGATACAGCAGAAAGGTAATCTGCGGCAATACTTTCGTAATACGCTGGCAGCGCTTCTTCCAACCAAAATTTCGGCTTGAGCGCTGAACCGGTAAGGAAACCAACATGCCCACCGTGCTCAAAGAGACGGTAATCAATATTATCTGGCAAAACAAATTTCGGGATCACATCGTCGGTCATGAATGGATCGTCTTTGGCGTGAATGATCAGTGTCGGTAGCGTGATCTGTTGTAATTTACTTAAGCCAGAACATTGATCGTAATAATCTTGTGCGTCTTTAAAACCGTGCAGTGGTGCCGTGATCAAATCATCGAATTCATACAATCGTGTAACACGTTTTATTGAGTTGTAGGACAAAGCGAGCTCGCCATGCAACAAGTGATGTTTTTGCAACGCGTTGCGTTTGAGCGAAGAGAGCAGGTAACGGCGATACACTTTCGAAAAGCCTTGTTCAATACGGTTCGCACACGCTGCTAGGTCTAAAGGCGCTGAGATAATGGTCGCCGCATTCAAAATGGGGTGGTCTTTGTATTGGGCTAAATAATTCGCCAACATGTTACCGCCAAGAGAAATACCGACCGCAACTTTGGGGTTATCAGGAAAGCGTTGCTCAAGGTGCTCTAAGAAGTGGCGGGCGTCAGTCACTTCACCAGAATGATAGGCGCGAGCTTTCTTGTTTGGCTTACCGCTACAACCGCGGAAATGCATCATCACCGACAGCCATCCGGATTGAGCAAATGCATTCATTAGGCCATTGGCGTAAGGGCTATAGAAGCAGCCTTCTAGTCCATGAAATAAAACAAAAATCGGCTTTTTTTGCGCAGGTTCTTGGGTTGGGTCCTCGCTCCATGCGAGATCGAGAAAGTCTCCATCGGATGTATCGAGGGTTTGCCAAATCGGCGTAAACAACGCTTTTTTGCGAATAAAACGCGGTAAAAGCGTTTGAAGATGCGGGTTTTTGATCCCGGCGGCTGCGAAAAATTGTGTCATACCTAACTGCTCTTATACGGTTCTTCGGTGTCAGTTGAAGAACTTATTAATATAATCCTTTATAAAGATTATAGGTATTCTACAGATTTATGGGCGTTTTGGTGGGTGAATGTTTGGCACCGGAATAGCAAAGGCCTGTTGCAAATGCTCACCACCAAGTTGACGACAGTATCTCAGCGTGAGTGGGGCTCCATCATTTTTGACCAGCGTGAGCGAGTTAATGCAGTTCACCAAATCCGCTTGTTGCTGCTTTTCTAGTTGCAGCTCAAACTGCAAGGTTTCACGATATAAAGCGTCATTGACTTGAGACTTAAGATGGCGACGTAAGTCGCGAAAAGAGTGCAGTAAGGTTTCGCTTCGGCCCAGACAGCTTTGCACCAGAGGCCAGTCTTTTTCTTGGAAAATGAGTTGCTGCTCATCGAGCCATCTGAGCAGCAGGAGTAGGTTCACGTTGCCGTGATAATTGTTCTGTAATGATAAACACGCTTCTTTCACTTCTCGCACACCATAAAATTGCAGACTGAACTGCCAAAGGTGTTCTAGGGTGAGTGTGTATTCAGCGTGTTGATTACTCATTGATTAAACTCTAGCTCCATCTGCTCCAGTTCTTCCTGAGCAGACATCCATTCCATTTCAATTTCTTCGAGCTCTGCCTTACTAGAAGCTTGAAGAGCCAGCACTTGGTTAAGTTTAGCTTTATTTTCGGCTTCATACAGTGAGTTATCTGCCAATTGTTCTTCAGCTTCGACCAGTGCAGCACCTAACTTATCCATTTTATTTTCTAATTGTGTCAGCGTTTTGCGAATTGGCGCCGTCTGCTTACGAAATTCTGCATCGCGACGTTTCTGCTCTTTTTTCGCTGCCGCGCTGTTGGCGCTATCTTTGGCTGGCTGTGCGGCTTGTGCTTCTTTGCGTTCTGCTCTTTGTTGCTCGGTTAACCACTTGTAGTAGTCGTTTAAGTCACCATCGAACGGCGCAACTTGACGATCGTGCACCAAGTACAAGTCATCGGTTGTAGCACGCAATAGGTAACGGTCGTGCGAAACAATCACCATTGCACCTTCGAACGTTTGCAGTGCCATCGTCAATGCCTGACGCATGTCCAAATCCAAGTGGTTGGTTGGTTCATCAAGTAGCAACAGGTTTGGCTTTTGCCACACAATTAAGGCCAGCACTAAACGGGCTTTTTCACCACCCGAAAACGGCGCGACTTTCTCCAGTGCTTTGTCGCCTTGGAAGCCAAAGCTGCCCAGGTAATCACGTAGTTGTTGTTCGGTTTGCTCCGGCGCGATCTGCATCATGTGTTGCAGAGGCGTTTCTTCTGGGTGCAGCGTTTCTAATTGATGCTGGGCAAAGTAACCTATTTTTACACCTTGTGAGTAAGTCAGATCGCCACCTTGCGCGTTAAGCTCACCAGAGAGCAATTTGATCAAGGTCGATTTACCCGCGCCATTACGGCCGAGTAGACCAATGCGACTGCCAGGAACCAAGTTCAAGCGGATCTTCTCTAAGATCAGGTTGTCACCGTAGCCTGCCGATACTTCATCCATCATCATGATTGGGTTTGGCAGCGCCGCGGGCTCACGGAATTGGAAGCTAAATGGGTTATCGAATTGAGCGGGTAACACTTTTTCCATGCGCTCCAAAGCTTTAATACGGCTTTGAGCCTGGCGTGCTTTCGAGGCTTTATAACGGAAACGGTCGATGTAGCTTTGCATGTGCGACATCTGTTTCTGTTGCTTCTCGAACATCGCTTGCTGCAGCATCATTTTTTGCGCTCGTTGGTTTTCGAACGACGAATAGTTACCCGTGTATTCGTTCAATTGTTGGTTTTCGATGTGAATAATACGGCCAACAATTGGGTCAAGGAAATCACGGTCGTGCGAGATCAGGATCAGTGTACCTGGGTAGTTTTGTAGCCAACGTTCAAGCCACATCACTGCGTCTAAGTCCAAGTGGTTGGTTGGCTCATCGAGTAGCAATAAGTCAGAACGGCACAATAGCGCCTGGGCTAAGTTAAGGCGCATACGCCAACCACCTGAGAATTGAGTCAAACTCCAACTCATTTGCTCTTGGCTGAAACCTAAACCGTCGAGCAATTCTGCCGCGCGAGCGCGAATGCTATAACCGCCGATGGTTTCAATTTTACCGTGGATCTCGGCAACCAAGGTGCCGTTGTCTTGTGCTTCCGCTTCAGCCAACTGCTTTTCGAGCGCTCGGTACTCGCGATCACCATCAATGACGTATTCCAGTGCAGTGCGCTCTAGCGCAGGCGTTTCCTGTGCGACCCAGGCCAACTCCCAATGTTGAGGTTGGCTAAATGAGCCTGCATCAATCGACAGTTCATCTTTCAGCAATGCAAATAGCGTTGATTTACCACAGCCATTTTTGCCCACAAGGCCGACTTTATCGCCAGGATGGATAGTCGCTGAAGCTTGATCTAAAAGAGGTTTACCGCCACGCAGTAACTGAATATCAGAGAAGGTAATCATAAAGTTTTCATTCACTTTGCGCAGTGCGCGTTGCTTGGTTACATAGCGAAGTGGTTTCAATCGTTTTTAAAGCCACTTGGGTATATATCTAGCGGTGAATAGTAGGGGTATTGGCCGGAAAAGTCGATTGATTCGCTTTAATTGCATTATGCTGTACAAAAAAGTATAACAATTTGATAACGGATAAAAATAACCACAAGGACGACCATTTGGCTGTTGCACCGTCTATTCTCCCAAGAGTTCTGGTCATTTATGCTCATCCAGAGCCACATAACTCGATTGCTAATCAAGTGATGATTAAAAAAGCTCAGTCGCTTGAACACGTCACTGTGCACGATCTTTACGGTGTTTACCCTGACTTCTTTATTGATGTGAATTACGAACATGAGTTGTTGCTCACGCATGATGTGATCGTGTTTCATCACCCGCTTTATATGTATTCATGCCCAGCCCTGTTAAAAGAGTGGTTGGACCGAGTGCTGGGCAAAGGTTTTGCTTTTGGCGGAGGTTCGGCGCTAGAGGGAAAATACTGGCGCAGTGTGATTACAACGGGGGGGAAAGAAGAGGCCTTTAGCGCGAAGGGGTACAACAAATATCCATTAGAGCAAATCTTACAACCGTTTGAACTGACGGCTGCCTTGTGTCAAATGCACTGGATTGAACCTTTGGTGTTGTATTGGTCGCGTAATGTCTCGGATATTGAGCGGTATGAGCACGCCGAATTGTATCGTCGGTGGTTGAACAACCCACTTGAAAACTGGGAAGCAACAGACCAAGGAGGTCAGTATGGCGATAACCAGTGAGTTTCTTCAAAGTAGCGTGGTCTTTCTCTCAGCTGCGGTTATCGCGGTGCCGATTGCTCAGCGTCTCGGACTTGGCTCGGTTTTAGGTTATTTACTTGCCGGTGTGTTGATTGGCCCTTGGGGCCTTGGCTTAATCAGTGATGTTGATGCTATTTTGCACTTTGCTGAACTTGGGGTCGTGTTGTTACTGTTCTTGATCGGCCTTGAACTAAATCCTAAAAAACTGTGGCAAATGCGAGGACCGATTCTAGGTTTAGGCGGCGCGCAGGTGGTGGTTACGACCGCCGTGCTGGGCAGTGTCGTCAGTATGTTCGGCGTAAGCATGCAAGTGAGTTTGGTGATTGGAATGGGATTGGCGCTGTCCTCGACGGCAATTGCTCTTAAAGTGATTGAAGAGCAAGGGCTCAATGGCACCGAAACGGGTCAGTCTGGTTTTGCTGTATTGCTCTTTCAAGATATTGCCGTGATCCCAATGTTGGCAATGTTGCCCTTGCTTGCTGGCGGGCAGAGTGGCGGTAGTTGGTTGGATGTCTTCACGGTATTAGGCAGTGTGGTGGCCCTGTTGATTGGTGGCCATTTCTTGTTACGTCCACTGTTTCGTTTTGTTGTGATGAGCGGCGTTCGTGAGCTCTTTACCGTCGCCGCACTATTGGTCGTGCTTGGGATTTCTGTCGTGATGCAAAAGCTCGGGCTTTCTATGGCTCTAGGGACTTTCTTAGCCGGCGTTCTGCTGGCTGAGAGTGAGTATCGACATGAATTGGAAATCGCTATCGAGCCTTTTAAAGGTTTGTTGTTGGGGTTGTTCTTCATCGCGGTTGGCATGGCGGTAAATTTGGGGTTATTGGCATTACACCCTTTAGAGATTCTGGGCGCGGTGGTGGCTTTGGTCGTGGTTAAGGGCTTGGTTTTGTATGCATTGGCGAGAGCTGCCCGTGTCGGAGCCAAAGCGAGAAGCCGTATGGCCGCGATTTTAAGCCAAGGTGGTGAGTTTGCCTTTGTCATATTTACCGCAGCGAGCCAAGAGGGCATTTTATCCAAAGAGCAAGTAGCGTTTTTGTTGGTGGTGGTCAGTTTATCCATGGTGACGACACCACTTTTGCTGATGGGACAAAAAAAATGGTTTGCTCATACTCTGAATCAAGAAGAAGAGGGCATGACCACGAAAGTAGTGGATCGTCGGCCACGTGTGATCATTGCAGGCTTTGGACGTTTCGGTCAGATCGTCGGACGTTTAATGTATGCCAATAAAATCAAAGTGACGGTATTAGAAAGTGATGCCAGCCAAATCCATCTACTGCGCAAGTATGGTTACAAAGTGTTTTATGGCGATGCTACCCAAATTGATCTTTTGCGGGCTGCTGGCGCAGATAAAGCAGAAGCATTGGTCATTTGTACCGATTCACCTGATGAGGTAATGGCCATCGTTGATATCTGCCGCGTGCACTTCCCGAAACTTAAGTTGCTAGCCCGAGCAAGAAGCCGTGTCGAGGCGTATCAGTTAATGAGCCACGGTGTCGAGAATTACTCTCGTGAAACATTTTTAGGGGCATTGGATCTCGGTCGCCAAGCGCTCGTAGAACTTGGTATGCACCCTTATCAAGCAAAGCGGGCAGAAGCACATTTTCGTAAGTTAGATAATGCTATGCTTAAGGACTTATTGCCTCAGCACAATGAAGATAAGAAATTGGCTCAGAGAGCGAAAGAGGCACGCAAAGAGCTAGAAGAAATTTTTGGTCGCGAGATGGAGAGCGACCATCAGTCACCTAATCATTGGAAGTAGTACTTGAGCCAAGACTCAAGCTAAGGAAATAGCGTGAAAATCAAGAAACGTTTTATTGCCGGCGCTAGCTGCCCAAATTGCAGCCAGCAAGATACCCTGCGCTGGTGGATTGAAAATAATATCGAGTTAGTTGAGTGTGTCGAGTGTGAGTTTACTGAGCAGCGTAAACCGCAATCTGTAGAGAAAAATAAACACTCAGATCAGGAAATGATCGGAATTTTTAAGCCGGAATAATTGAACTTCGATAATTGATCCCCATAATACACCCAGATATCTCAGTACTTAACCCCATTCAGGTTAAGTCAATTAATCTCCCTGGAGTTAGTATGAAAATTGAAAAGAACGTTGTTGCAAGCCTTGCATACAAAGTAATGTTGGAAGACGGTGTGGTTGTTGATCAATCAACTGCAGAAGCGCCTCTAGATTACCTTCACGGTCACAACAACCTAATCACTGGTCTTGAAAAAGAGCTTGAAGGTAAAGTGGCTGGCGACAAGTTCTCAGTAACGGTAGCTCCTGAAGAAGCTTACGGCGAGCACAACGATGCGCTAGTACAACGCGTTCCTGCGGATGTATTCCAAGGCGTTGACCAAATCGAAGTGGGCATGCGCTTCCTAGCTGACACTGACCAAGGTCCAATCCCTGTAGAAGTAACAGAAGTTGACGGCAACGAAGTGGTTGTTGATGGTAACCATATGCTAGCTGGTCAAACACTAACTTTCGAAGTAGAAGTTATGTCTACACGTGAAGCAACAGCAGAAGAGATCGAACACGGTCATATCCATCAAGCTGGTGGTTGTGGTCATGACCATGATCACGACGATGAAGGCTGCTGTGGCGGCGGTAGCTGTGGTTCTCATTAATCACAAGCTCCTTCACTAGACAATCCTATCTAGTAAAGCTTTGAAAAGCGCAAGTTGAGGTTTCAACTTGCGCTTTTTGTTTATCTAAGGTGTAGTGCATAGAAGAAAAGAACAACTCATGGAAAAAGCGATGACAAAACCTTTCTCGATTGCGATTCATGGTGGCGCAGGCACCATTTTACGTGAACAGATGAGCAATGAACTTCAGCAATCGATCTTGGCTGATTTGGAAGCGTCGGTAAAAGCTGGCTATCAAATTCTAGAGAAAGGCGGCGACGCTTTGGATGCGGTTGTTGCTGCAGTAAAAGTATTGGAAGACTCGCCTAACTTTAATGCGGGTAAAGGCTCGGTGCTGACCAACAACGAAATGGTAGAAATGGATGCCTCTGTCATGGATGGTCGAAACCAAGCCGCAGGCGCGGTCGCTGGTGTTCGTCATATCAAGAATCCAATTGAGCTCGCTCGTGACGTAATGCGAAACAGCAATCACGTGTTGTTGGTGGGTGAGGGCGCAGAGCAGTTTGCTTTTGAACAAGGCCATGAGTATACCGAGCAAGATTACTTCTTTACTGATCGCCGTTATGAGCAGTTGCTGTCTATGCGTGAGAAAGGGCTGTTTGCTTTGTCGGAATCTCGCTACCCAGATGATCGTAAACATGGCACCGTCGGAGCCGTAGCGTTGGACCAACAAGGTAACTTAGCCGCTGCCACCAGTACGGGTGGCGTAACGAATAAGCAATACAATCGAGTTGGGGATTCGGCTTTGATAGGCTGTGGCACGGTGGCCGAAAATGGCGTTGTCGCAGTTTCAACTACGGGTGTCGGTGAGTTTTTTATCCGTAAACGTGTCGCAGAAGACGTCGCCGCGCGGATACGTTACTTACAAGAAGATATTCATACTGCTTGTGAGCATATTATTCAGGGGGAACTGAAAGAGATGGGCGGCGAAGGCGGTTTAATCGCAATTGACGCGCAAGGTGAGCTGCACTTTGCGATGAACAGCTCTGGCATGTACCGAGCTGGCATTAATACGCAAGGCGAGCTGAGCGTTAAAATTTACGCCGACGAATAGCTTCCTCTTAAGTAATCAATATAACAAAGCCCAGAATATGTTCTGGGCTTTGTGCTATTTGAGCCTGCATTTTAATAATGCGGTGGTGGGGTTTCTTCTGACGGATCGGCTAAATTCGACGAGTCCATATTTTTTACTTTACCTACCACATATTTCATCTGATCGAGCATCTTGGTAATTTGCAGTTGCTGCTGCGATAAGGCGCCGTTCAGATCTTCAATAGTCTGTTCTTGGAACGCAAGCTGACATTCTAAGTCATTAATGCGTGCTTCCAATTGCTGAATGATTTTTTCTGTCATGATCCGTTCTCTAACTGCCAAGCTTGGGCAATACCTGCTGAAGTAGCAGTAATTACGCGTTGTTTTGAATCAAAGGCTGCATCATACACGACCGCACGGGGAGGGCGAGTGTCTTTTTTTGGCTCAACTTCAAATCCGCCAATCCGTTTTCCGGTTTGAGTATCCCATATTGAAACGCGGCCAGAAGGCGTTCCTGTCACTAACTGAGTTCCGTCGTCAGAAAATCGCGCAGTAGAAAAGATCAATTGGCGCGACCAACTGCTCAACTGTGTGACTTCTTGTCCAGTTTTTAAATCCCAAATTACCGCTTGGTTTCCGCCATCGGATGTCATTGCTAACTTGCCATCTCGTTGCAGGGCAACACGAACAACCCGTTGTTCATGTTCGAAGGTCCGCAGCACTTGTCCGGTTTCGGTGTCCCACAAATACGCTTTGTAGTCATTACCACCAGTCAGTGCGAAGCGGCCATTAGGAGAAATGGCGACGGAATTGACTTTTTCACGATGCGCAAGGAACTCCAAGCGACGTCCGGTGACTAAGTTGACGTAAATTGCTTTACCGTTGGATAACCCGAGCAGAACTTGCTCACCGTTACTGGTGATATCAACGTCGCGAATGAGCGCATCAGAAATAGACCAAAGGCCTTCGGATTGCGTCCAACCTAAGTCCCAAACTGCGAAGTTCATTTGGCTTGCTGTGACTGCATAGCGACCATTGTCTGAGATACGAATATGGGATACCACGTTGGCATCGGCATCGAGCTCACCCAGGTTGGCTAGTTGTTCATTTTGCTCTAGGTCCCACAACATCAAATGGTGTTGCTGAGAATAGAGCAGAGCAAATCGTCCATCTCTGCTAAGTGCGAAGCTCGTCGCACCCTGAGGCTCTATCGGCCAACGGTGCACTTCACGCTCGGCGAAAAAGCAACCATTTAACGTGGTGATGACAATTAAATATAGGAATAAATGAGAAATTCTTTGCATCACATCTAATAATCCGGTTTGTGTCTTAAGACATATAGCTAGTATATTGGTATAACGATTGTCTTCACTAGTCTCATAGAAGATTTGTGCACAACAACCAATGGCAAAGCCATTATTGGGAGAATTTAATGAAATCAGTTTTAAAAGTGTCGCTACTTGCTGCAACAGTTATGCTAGCGGTAGGTTGTCAGAAAGAAGAAACTAAAACAGAAGCCGCACCTCAAGCAGAACAAGTTCAAGCAGAAACCGGTAAAGCGGTTCACTTTAAAACCGACGACGATAAAGCGGCATACGCAATCGGTGTTTCATTTGCTAACTACCTAAGCACAAGCATCGACAAGCCAAGCGAAATCGGCATTAATCTTAACAAAGACTTGGTACTAAAAGGTATCGAAGACGTCTTCAAAGGCAATGCTGAATTGAATGAAGAAGAAACACGTGCAGCACTAGAATCTCTAGACAAGCGTGTTGCTGAAAAGATGCAAGCACAAGCAGCTGAGAAAGCAGCTGAAGCAAAAAAAGCTGGCGATGATTTCCGTGCTGAGTTCGAGAAGCAAGAAGGCGCAGTGAAGACAGATACAGGTCTTCTATACCAAGTTATTACTCCAGCTGAAGGCGAGAAGCCAAAAGACACTGATACGGTTCAAGTACACTACAAAGGTACGCTAATCGATGGTACGCAATTTGATAGCTCTTACGATCGTGGTGAACCTGCAACCTTCCCACTTAACCGTGTAATCCCAGGTTGGACAGAAGGTGTTCAGCTAATGCCTGTGGGTTCTAAATTCAAATTCGTTATCCCGCCAGAGCTAGCATACGGTGATCAAGACACACCAAGCATTCCTGCTAACTCAACGCTAGTATTTGAAGTTGAGCTGCTAAAAGTCGAGAACGACAACGCAGAGCAATAACAATAAGCAGCGATAAGTTATTGAAAAAGGTCCGTTTAACGGGCCTTTTTTGTTCTAGGTCACTAGTTGGTGAGTTTGCTAGGTTGATTTTCAAATTTTCTGATAAACTTACACCAATTTGTTGATTTTTCGCTCGAAGGCTTATGACAACTACAGAAACAATAAACGCGGAGATGTTGCTCGAAATGGAATCCGTTAACGTGATGCCGTTTACCGAGCACGACAAAATCATTTTAAGATCTTATGAGGCGGTCGTTGATGGTATTGCCAGCCTGATAGGTCCCTTTTGTGAAATCGTTCTTCACTCGCTAGAAGACTTAAATACCTCTGCAATTAAAATCGCTAACGGTGAAAACACGGGTCGCCAAGTCGGCTCACCGATCACTGATTTAGCGCTTAAAATGCTAAAAGACATCGAAGGCTCGGAGCGCAACTTCTCACGTTCGTACTTTACCCGTGCAAAAGGTGGCGTGTTGATGAAGTCGATCACTGTCGCCATTCGTAATGGTGAAAATCGCGTGATTGGTTTGTTGTGTATCAACGTCAACTTGGACGCGCCCTTCTCGCAAGTCCTTCAATCTTTCATGCCAACGCAAGAAGCAAAAGAAGCGGCTTCCTCGGTTAACTTTGCTAGTGACGTAGAAGAGCTGGTGGACCAAACTGTTGAACGCACCATCGAAGAGATCAATGCGGATAAATCCGTATCGAACAACACCAAGAATCGCCAAATCGTGATGGAATTGTACGACAAAGGCATCTTCGATATTAAAGATGCCATCAACCGCGTTGCAGATCGTCTTAACATTTCAAAACACACCGTCTACTTATACATTCGTCAACGTAAAACCGAGGACGATGAAAAGTGAGTAAACTGACTTACACGTTGGTGGTGAACGGTCCTGTTTACGGTAGCCAGTCAGCGCGCAGTGCTTATCAGTTCGCCAAGGCGGTGATTGAGCAAGGCCATCAGTTAGTGAGCGTTTTCTTTTATCAAGAGGGCGTGACCAATGGTACTGCTTTGAGTGTGCCTGCTAACGACGAATTTGATCTCAATAAGGCATGGCAATCTTTGGCAAAAGAGCATGGTGTTCGTCTAGAAACTTGTGTTGCTGCAGCTTTGCGTCGCGGGATCGTAAGTGAAGAAGAAGCGAATCAACATGGTTTGGTCCAGGGCAATCTAGCGGAAGGTTTTGAGCAAGCCGGCTTAGGTAGCTTAGCCGAAGCGATGTTAACCCAAGACAGAGTGGTACAGTTTTGAGTCAGCTAACTTATCTATTTCGTAGCGCACCGCATGGCAGTGCGGCTGGTCGTGAAGGTGTGGATGCACTGTTAGCTGCATCGGCTTACTGTGAAGATATCAGCGTCATTTTCATGGGAGATGGGGTTTACCAGCTTCTACTAGGACAAGAACCGAGTAAGATCTTGAGCAAAGATTATGCGCCGATGCTGAAGCTTTTCGATTTATACGATATCGAACAAGTCTTTGTGTGCTCAGAGTCATTAGCTCAGCGAGGTTTGGCTCAAGCGGATTTAGTCATTGAAGCTCAAGCGTTAAGCTCAGAGCAGCTCAAAGATAAGTTGCAACACGCTGGCAAGCTACTGTCGTTCTGAGGAAGTTATGCTACATATTATAAAAACGGTCTCCGCTCTAGAAGACGCCATGCCCTTATGCAGTGCACAGGATGACATCTTACTTATAGAAGATGCCGTGTACGCTGCTAACTCGCAGCATAAAGCGTTCTCCCACCTAAAAAACCGCAGTGTATTTGTGCTAGAGAGCGATATTCACGCTCGCGGTATTGCGAATCGTATCAGTCCATCACTGACGATCGTGAATTACTCAGGTTTCGTTGAGCTCACAGTTAAACAGGATAAATCGCTTACTTGGGATTGAACGTGATTTACTGTCGCTAAAGCTTTACGGATGAATTGTCCTAATTGAACAAAAAAGATCCGTATATTTCTTGACACACCTCTCACTGCTGCATAGAATTTTGCGTCCCTAACTGCAATGGTAGTTGGGGATAGATTTTTCACAAAGCTTACTTTCAAGTAAATCAGGAGCTAGTTAATGGCAACTATTAACCAGTTGGTACGTAAGCCTCGTGCAAAGCAAGTTGTTAAAAGCAACGTGCCTGCACTAGAAGCGTGCCCACAAAAACGTGGTGTATGTACTCGTGTTTACACTACTACACCTAAAAAACCTAACTCAGCACTTCGTAAAGTTTGTCGTGTACGTCTGACAAACGGCTTCGAAGTTACATCGTACATCGGCGGTGAAGGTCACAACCTTCAAGAGCACAGTGTTGTACTAATCCGTGGCGGTCGTGTAAAAGACCTTCCGGGTGTACGTTACCACACTGTTCGCGGTGCACTTGACTGTGCTGGCGTTAACGACCGTAAACAAGGTCGTTCTAAGTACGGTGTGAAGCGTCCTAAGTCTTAATGGATTCCGTTAAGTAAGGCCAAACACTAAATTATTTTTAATTTTTTGAAAAAACTGAAAAGTTTTGGATAAAACCTGAAGAAGACAACGGAGATAAATCCATGCCACGTCGTCGCGTCATTGGTCAGCGTAAGATCCTTCCAGATCCAAAATTCAAATCTGAATTGCTGGCAAAATTCGTTAACATCCTAATGGTTGACGGTAAAAAATCTACTGCAGAGAAAATCGTTTACACTGCACTAGATGCTATGGCTGAAAAGTCTGGTAAAGACCACTTAGCTATTTTTGAAGAAGCTCTTGAAAACGTACGCCCTGCGGTAGAGGTTAAATCTCGCCGTGTTGGTGGTTCAACTTACCAAGTACCTGTAGAAGTACGTCCGGTTCGCCGTAACGCACTTGCTATGCGTTGGTTGGTTGAAGCTGCGCGCAAGCGTGGTGAAAAATCTATGGCTCAACGCCTAGCAGCTGAAATGCTAGACGCGTCTGAGAACAAAGGTACTGCGGTTAAGAAACGTGAAGACGTTCACCGCATGGCTGACGCAAACAAAGCGTTCGCTCATTACCGCTGGTAATACCTTCTGTGCTGCGAGGTTCTCTCGCAGCACTTTTCTATACTCTAAGGTACACCTTAGTAAGAGGATACAATCGTGGCTCGTAAAACTCCTATTGAGCGCTACCGTAATATCGGTATCTGTGCTCACGTAGATGCAGGAAAAACAACCACAACTGAGCGTATTCTGTTCTACACTGGCCTTTCTCACAAAATCGGCGAAGTTCACGATGGTGCAGCAACCATGGACTGGATGGAGCAGGAGCAGGAACGTGGTATCACTATCACATCCGCTGCGACTACTACATTCTGGCGTGGTATGGAAGCACAGTTCCCTGAGCATCGCGTAAACATCATTGATACCCCTGGACACGTTGACTTTACTATCGAAGTAGAGCGTTCTCTTCGTGTACTTGATGGTGCTGTGGTTGTGTTCTGTGGCTCATCTGGTGTTGAACCTCAGTCTGAAACTGTATGGCGTCAAGCAGACAAATACCACGTTCCACGTTTGGTATTTGTAAACAAGATGGACCGTGCGGGCGCAGACTTCCTACGCGTTGTGGACCAAATTAAAAATCGTCTTGGTGCGAACCCTGTTCCAATCCAACTGAACGTTGGTGCAGAAGATGAGTTCAGAGGTGTCATCGACCTTATCAAGATGAAGATGATCAACTGGAATGAAGCCGATCAAGGCACTTCGTTTACTTACGAAGACATCCCAGCTGACATGATCGAACTTGCTGAAGAGTGGCGCAACCACATGGTTGAATCCGCTGCTGAAGCTAGCGAAGAGCTGATGGACAAGTACCTTGAAGAAGGTGAATTGACTGAAGCTGAGCTCAAACAAGCTCTACGTACTCGTACACTAAACAACGAAATCGTATTGGCCACTTGTGGTAGTGCGTTTAAGAATAAAGGTGTTCAAGCGGTACTAGATGCAGTGATCGAGTTCTTGCCATCGCCAGTTGACGTACCTGCAATTAAAGGTGTTGACGAAAGAGAAAATGAAGTTGAGCGTCACGCTGACGACAACGAACCATTCTCTGCGCTAGCATTTAAGATCGCGACTGACCCATTCGTGGGTACGCTAACGTTCATGCGTGTTTACTCTGGTGTTGTAAACTCCGGCGACGCTGTTTACAACTCTGTAAAAGAGAAGAAAGAGCGTTTCGGTCGTATCGTTCAGATGCATGCGAATAAGCGTGAAGAAGTGAAAGAAGTTCGCGCTGGTGATATCGCTGCTGCTATCGGTCTGAAAGACGTAACAACAGGTGACACACTGTGTGATCAGAACCACAAAGTGATTCTAGAGCGCATGGAGTTCCCTGAACCAGTTATTCAGATTGCTGTAGAACCTCGTTCTAAGGCAGACCAAGAGAAAATGGCTATCGCGCTAGGTAAACTGGCTGCGGAAGATCCATCATTCCGCGTGGAAACGGACGACGAATCAGGTCAGACTCTGATCTCAGGTATGGGTGAACTTCACCTAGACATTATCGTTGATCGTATGAAGCGTGAATTCAGCGTTGATTGTAACGTTGGTAAACCTCAGGTTGCTTACCGTGAAACCATTCGTGGTAAAGCGGAAGTTGAAGGTAAGTTTGTTCGTCAATCAGGTGGTCGTGGTCAATACGGTCATGTGTGGGTCAAACTTGAGCCTTCTGAACCTGGCGAAGGTTTCGTATTCGTAGACGAAATCGTGGGTGGTGTGATTCCTAAGGAATACATCAGTTCGGTATCGAAAGGTATCGAGGAACAAATGAATAGTGGTGTTCTAGCGGGTTACCCTGTACTAGATATTAAAGCTACACTATTTGATGGTTCTTACCACGATGTAGACTCAAGCGAGATGGCGTTTAAGATCGCTGGCTCGATGGCATTCAAGAAAGGTGCACTAGAAGCACAACCTGTGATTCTAGAACCAATGATGAATGTCGAAGTAACCACTCCGGAAGACTGGATGGGTGACGTTGTTGGTGACCTAAACCGTCGTCGCGGTATCATTGAAGGCATGGACGAAGGTGTGGCTGGTCTTAAGATCATCCGTGCTCAAGTACCACTATCTGAAATGTTCGGTTACGCAACTGATCTACGTTCTGCAACTCAAGGCCGTGCGTCTTACTCTATGGAGTTTCACGAGTACGCTGAAGTGCCGAAAAACTTCGCAGATAAAATTATTGCAGAGCGTGGTTACTAATTGACGATTGAACTACAAAAAGTTTACGACTTTTTGCGAGATCAGGGCGTCCAAATATTGCGCTAACGGGCGTTGGCGCATAAAATAACAATTTCTGGCGCGTCGTCGATCAATAATGATCACGACGAATCATAACTAGGAAGGAACACGATCGTGTCTAAAGAAAAATTTGAACGTACGAAACCGCACGTTAACGTTGGTACTATCGGCCACGTTGACCACGGTAAAACAACTCTAACTGCAGCTATCTGTACTACTCTTGCTAAAGTTTACGG
>NZ_JAMZAP010000034.1:0-27843 GCF_024181785.1 Vibrio sp. Y42_MX_L11 | reverse complement strand
TTTCCAGCCATTCCTGATCGCTGCGTCGTCGGTGAGCCATGATCTTATCTCCTTATTAGTGAAGATAAGATCATAAGTCTGGTGCCTGGCTAATTGAATGTGTGCTTTGTGGGGCGCTTACCGCAAAAGTATATCGATTTGGCGGAGAAGAATTTACCATCGTCTTTAAAGGCAAGTACGCAGATGAGTGTAAAGAGTTTTTAGAAGAAGCACGTAAATCCATTGCAGAGTATGAGATGATTTTACGTGATGAAGAATCCCGCCCAGATAACCATAAACAAGGTCAAAAAAAGCGTGGTAACGACAGTTCGAGGAGAAAGTCGGTCTTTGTTACCGCAAGTTTCGGAGCGGCCGACAGCAAAAACGGGCAAGCACCTCAGGACGTGATTAAGTTAGCGGACGAAGCGCTTTACAAAGCGAAAAAAGCTGGACGCAATTGCGTGAGGCTTCATTAATCCCCCAGAGCGAAAGTTAGCTGACTAATCTTGATTAAAGAACAAGACTAAGCTTCCTCCTTTTAACGCACTGCCATAATTGATCGTTAATCCGATCCCAATATTATCTATCCAATCGGAGTCAAATGGTGGTGTCATTAACCATCCAACACTAGCTTCGTAGTAGTGTACAGTATTCATGGGTTTTCTTGTATCACCACCAATATCAACTCGATTGAAGCTCGAATACACTGACTGCACAGTATCTCCGATGTGGGTAAAATCATAAAACACCTTTATTCCATTGACCCAATACCAGCCTTCCGGATTGCCAATATCACCATTATTTGCTTTACCCCAGCCAGTGCCATAAAAATAGTGAGGAGCCGACCAGAGGTACCATTTCCCCCACGATTCATGCTCTAGGTATTTGAGCTTTGTGTTGACTTCTCCAACAACGGCCCAAGCACTGGTGTTTAGGTATACACCTTCTAGAAATGGTTTTAGGTCATTCAGTGCATTACTACGATAACTATAATCGTTTTGATAGTACATTAAGTGTGAGCCGATTGCGCCGCTAAGCGTTAGTTTGTCTGTGAGGTGTTTTTCTCCAGCAAACTCAATATATCCGCCCATGACTAACTCTTTACTTTTATCTGGAATCTGTCCTTTTTGGTCTACATACACATCTTGCTCTGTACTTAAGGCATAAACTCGGCCATTTAATAGGTAGTGAGTTTGTATTCCCTCTTGTTCAAACAAATCAAAACTAAATGGTAGCGTTGATACAGCGATCTTCTTTCTGAGATCAACCGAATCTTGAGTACCAATGTCTTCGTTATCTATGTTGAAGTATTCGTTCGGATCGAAATCATGAAATCCTACCGTAAAGACATCGCTATCTGACAGAACGATCCCAATAGCAAAGTTCCTTTCATACTCTTTTTGTATCTGATCTTGAATCGAATTAGCCTTAGAACATAATGAAAAAAGTGACAGTGTAGCTAAGGCGTAACTATTGATAACAGCTTGTTTCAACTTGCATTTACCACCGTATGTGTATTTCTTCCTAAAGACTTTGAGGTATACAGCGCTCTATCCACCGTCGCATACAAATCAGACTGCTGCTCTTTTCCCGTTGGTTGAAAAACAAAAACACCCTGTGACACTGTCACCCTATTGGACACGCTAGAATACTCATGTGGGTAATCCAGAAAATACATGGCCTCTTGTATACGTTCTGCTTCTCTCTCTGCGGTTTGGGCGTCTGTGCAACCCAGTAACACCACAAACTCTTCTCCACCATAACGCCCTACGTATTCGCCAGAGCGACAAAATGTTGCTTTAAGTTGGTTCGCAATGGCTTGCAAGCAACGATCTCCTTCTATATGACCGTAATTATCATTAAACGGTTTGAAAAAATCGACGTCCAATAAAATCAAAGCCATTGGCATGTTGTGACGGCCATGCCATGCAACCATCGATTCTAACTTATGATCGATATAACGACGGTTATAGAGTTTGGTTAAGCCATCTTCATTCGCTTGCTGGGTCAAAAGTTGATTCACTTTCTCCAACTGAGCTGTCGCTTGTTTAAGCTCTCGTCTCATATGGGCAATACGCTGCATTGCGATAAGCTTAGAGTTCAGTACGAGTTTATCTACGGGTTTAATTAAATAATCATCACCGCCGGCCTCTATGGCTTTTGCAATCATTTCTGGCTCTTCGTGACTGCTCAGGAAAATTATTGGGATCCAGTCGGGAAAGGTTTCTCTGATATGAAGAGAGACTTCAAAACCGTTCATATCTGGCATCGATATATCGAGTAATACCAGTTCAGGATCAAAACTCTCGTAGGTGTTTAGTGCTTCTAGCCCACTACCCACCGCTTTTACAATATGTCCAAGTTGCTTAAGACGAATAGCCAACTGCATCCTATCTAGCTGAACATCGTCAACCAGGAGGATTCGCATTGATGTCCCTGTCGGTTGCATAACGCGTTCCATTTCTTATTTTGTCTTTATTAAACATATACCATACTCATAGAGTTGTTGCATTCGACTCATAATTAAGTGCTATATTTTTGTTTAAATATCACGGAATCAATTGTCTATAACGATTACACTGAGAATTGCCCTACCAAAACATGACCAACGAACGTTAGTTCAACAAACTCACGTGTTCTGGTCATCTTACGGACACATGGGTATAGCTATTTGATGCATTTGGTATTAATATTCCCGCCTTTTTGTAATGAGAGACACACCATGTCAGAAGCAACTAACAGCGAAAGCAAAAAAATCGATCTAGCAACCATTTCTCCTGAACTACGTAAAGTTATTGAGTTTGACGAAGTTCCAGAGCAAATGTTCGAAATGGTTACCTCTATCCATGAAGTGTCTGAAGAAGCAGTGCGTGAGTCTTGGGACGAAATGCCTGCAAGTGCTCAGAACATTCTAGATAACTTCGAGCAATTTCATGCTCTAGTTTCTGTTGGCCAAGCATTTGCTGGTATCAACGTGATGGAAGAATTCCCTACTCTTAATCTGCCAGAAAACATGACAGATGAAGATAAAGAAGAATACCGCGCTCAATTACTTGATAATGTGCTTCACAACTGCGTGAAAGACATGGTTAAGCAACTTAAGAAAGCACGTCGCGACCCACTTCTTAAACGCGAATTCAAAGAAGTGTTCGCAAAATAACGTTTTTCCGACAAAATAAAGGCCGCGTTTGCGGCCTTTTTTGATCATTAAGCGTGCGTAGCTTTAAATGATTAATGCGACGCTAATGCCACGTCTTTTTGCGTGACACTGACACCTTTAATTTGTGCGAATACACTATCACCGGCCTTTAAGTCGAGATCATCAAGCGCCCAAGGTGTTATCGTTGCCCACAAATAACATCCCTCATCTAGCTTTAACGATACATTAATACTCTGTTTATCATCAGCCGCGTTAAACACCTCGATTGAATCGACCGTCGCAGGCAGGATATTTCGAATAGAAGTCGCCTTAGGTTGCTCTAGCGTAATAGAAACGTCGTTGGCTCGCACTTGTAAGCGAATTGGCGTCTCTGGCTCACCATCAATCTTTTGCACCCATAGTGATGCATTAGGTGCAAGGCTGACACAAGTCAGCGCATAGCGCTCATGATGCTCAGCAATTCGGCCTTCAAATAAGCTGCTTTGATCCGAGAAAGACTGCCATGGACGCATAGCATGAGAAGCCCACACGTCTTCAAGCTTACCTGAACTCGTAATTCTACCTTGATCGATAATAGCGAGGTGTTGAGCGAGCCTTAAGATCTCCTGCAGGCTATGCGTGACATAGATAATCGGAATATTAACCTTATCCGACAATTCCTCTAGAAATGGCATCACCTCACGTTTTCTCGGCATATCAAGCGACGCAAGTGGTTCATCCATCAAAAGCAAGTTGGGTTTTGATAGTAATGCGCGCGCAATCGCAACACGTTGCTTTTCACCACCAGACAGTGAGATCGGGAAGCGCTTTAGTAACGGTTTGATAGACAAGAGTTCGGTGACGGCATCAAAGTACTTGTCATCTTTTTCTTTAACGCCATACAACAAGTTGCCTTGAACCGAATAGTGAGGAAATAAACGCGAGTCCTGAAACACGTAACCAATGCCGCGCTTGTGTGTTGGTAAGTTGATCCCCATTTCACTATCAAACAAAACGTGATCACCAATCGCAACATGTCCCTGCTTTGGTGCAACTAATCCGCTGATGATATTAATTAACGTGGTTTTTCCCGCACCAGATCGCCCAAACAAAGCGCTAATTCCGTTACAAGGTAACTCAAGTTTAATATCGAAATCAGTATCACCAAGCATTTGTTTAAATTGAACTTTAATCGTCATTACTTCGCACCCAATCGACTTGCCGCTTTGCGATTTAGCCATTCAGAGATCATTAATGTAGACAAAGCTAGAGCGACAGAAATGATACATAGGCGAGCCGCCTGCATTTCCGCACCTGGCGTTTCAATAAAGTTGTACATTGCCAGTGGAATCGTTTGGGTCTCTCCCGGAATGTTAGAGACGAAACTGATCGTCGCCCCGAATTCACCAAGACTACGAGCAAAGGACAGCATCGTCCCAGTAATAATTCCGGGAATGGTCAGTGGTAACGTAATGGTGAGAAAAACTTTTAAAGGAGAAGCGCCTAACGTTGAAGCGGCATGTTCCAGTTTTGGGTCGACGTTCTCTAAACTTAACCGCACAGACCGAACCATCAAAGGCAAGGCCACCACAATACAAGCGACTACTGCTCCTTTCCAATTAAAGCTAAAGACTAGCCCTACATGTTCATAAAGCCACTTGCCAAGAAATCCTTGCCGCCCTAGAGAAACCAACAACAAATAGCCGATAACCACTGGCGGCAATACCAGTGGTAAATGAATTAAGCTATCTAGAATCGATTTACCGAAGAACGTTTTTCGAGAAAGTAGCCAAGCAAGAAAAACACCGAGAGGAATGAGCCAAAGTACTGCGTACGCGCCCACTTTGAGGCTTAACATTAAGGCTTGGTATTCCAGTTCTGTCACGCTTCGTTCCTATGATTGAAAGCCGGTTTATTGCAGAAAGCCATATTGAGCAAAAACGCGTGCGGCTTCGTCCGATTTTAGGTACTGGAAGAACTGCTCGGACTCAATAGAATCATTCACAACCGCAGCCGGATAAACAATAGCCGCATGCGTATCACTCGCGAATTCACCAACAATTTTGACTTTGTCGGTTAACTGCGCATCGGTTTTGTAGACCACGCCTAAAGGTGCTTCCCCACGTTCAACCAACGCCAAAGCTAGGCGCACATTCTTTGCTGGTGCGATTTGAGTTTGGATCTCTTTCCATACACCCAGTGTAGTCAGTGATTCTTTCGCGTACATACCAGCAGGCACTGACGTCGGATTGCCTAACGCAAGGCGATTTCCATGTAATGCCTTTTCCCATGCTGTTGCATCAGAGAAGTTAAATGAGGTTAATTCTGAAGACTGAGGCGCAATCAACACTAAGCTATTGCGCACCAAGCTTGTGACATTGTCACGAGAAATAACGTCTTTATCGACCAAATAATCCATCCATTTAGTATTCGCAGAAATGAATATATCCGCTGGTGCGCCGTTGATAATTTGTCGAGCGATAGAAGAAGAACCACCATAAACGGGAGTGATAGAAACGTCATACTTTTCTTCAAAGTTTTGTACGATTTCGTCGATCGCATTCGTCATTGAAGACGCCGCATACACTTTGAGGTTCGTAGCTGCGTTAGCTGAAAATGAAATGCTTAATATTGCCGCGAGGCAAGCATGCGTTTTCCATGCTTTCATAGAGAAACTCCAATACAAGGCAAGCGAAAGAACTGGTTATTTGGGTAGAAAGTTCAATCAGTTAATGTACTATTTAAACAAAAAATCAAGGTTCATATGTTGTTCTATCGCATCTGCAATACGATTAATTCCTTGCTCCTTTAACTCTTCAAAGTCTTGTTGTTTGATTTGAGTGCCGTTTACCCACTCTGACACCAGGCTTAAGACATCTGCCTCATCAAAGAACCCGTGAAGGTAGGTCCCCATGATTTGGCCACACTTGCTGATAGCCCCCTCTGCTTCACCGGAACTCAATGTAAGAGGTTGAACGCCCTGCACTTCACTTTGTCCTACGTGGATTTCATAACCCTTTACATTGGCTGTTTTGCCATTAAGAGAAAGCTGTGCTTGTGTATTTGTAAGCTGTTTGCTGTTAGTTAGCGTCGTGGTGATGTCTAGTAAGCCAAGCCCTTCGCTTTGACCCGGCTGGCCTTCGACGCCATTTGGATCATCAATCAAGTTTCCAAGCATCTGGTAGCCACCGCAGATACCAATCACTTTTCCACCAAGACGAATATGACGTAAGATATCTTTATCCCACCCTTGGCTTCTTAGATACTCTAAGTCGTCTCTAACTGATTTGGTCCCAGGCAAAATAACAAGATCGGCTTTATCTATTTTCTCGCCTTTGCCTACATAACGTAGATTGATGTCGGGATTCAATCGCAACACATCAAAATCAGTATGATTACTAATCCGGGTTAAAACAGGCACAACGACATTCAGTTTTACCTCAGAGTGCAACTCTTGCTGCGCGGTGATCGCGTCTTCTGCTTCTAAATTCAAACCATGAAGAAAAGGAAGCACGCCGAGTACAGGTTTGCCTGTTTTTTCTTCTAGCCAGTCGAGGCCCGATTGCAATAAACGAATATCACCTCGAAAACGGTTGATAACAAATCCTTTTACTCGCGCTTGTTCAGATTCAGAAAGTAACGCGAGTGTTCCGTACAAATGTGCAAACACACCACCACGATCAATATCAGCAACAATGATCACCGGAACATCAGCGGCCTCCGCAAAACCCATGTTCGCAATATCGCCTTCTCTTAAATTGATTTCAGCAGGACTCCCTGCACCCTCGATCATGATCGAATCAAATTCTTGAGTAAGACGAGAGAAGGAATCTAACACCGTGTCCATCGCAACTTTCTTGTAATCATGAAAACCAGCCGCATCCATATTGGAAATTGCCTTGCCCTGCAAAATGATCTGAGCACCTGTATCACTATTGGGTTTAATCAAAACCGGATTCATATGCACGGTTGGCTCAATATTACACGCCTGTGCCTGAACTGCCTGAGCTCGACCTATTTCACCGCCATCTTTGGTTACCGCACTATTTAGTGCCATGTTTTGTGGCTTAAATGGGGCAACGTTTATCCCTTTTCTCGCTAATACACGGCATAAACCTGCCACAAGGACACTTTTTCCGGCATCCGAAGTGGTGCCTTGAACCATTAAAGATGGGATCGCTGATTTCATGAACATTTGTAAGGAATAGAGGAAGATGAACAATCATAACGTCATCGTCCCCACTTACTCAAGCAAATGAATAGAATATGAATGTTGAAATCATCATTGGTTCAAACAAGCTCTGTTTTAATGAATCCATCAAAGCAAACCGATGAGGATGTAACATGAAAAAGAATACAATTATCGCAACAATCGCCGCCTTAGTTATTGCTCCTTCTATCGCATTCGCGAAAGATCACGCTCAAAACCAATCAAACTTGCAGTTTAATGGTCCTGTCACTGTGGAAAAATTGGACGCCTTGCTAAACGACTCCAATATGTTTACTGAAAAAGATGTAGTCGTTGAAGGTAACTTATTACGTCAAGTTCGCGCGGATAAGTTTGTCTTTAGCGATGGTTCCGGTGAAGTCATGGTCGAACTGGATGACGATATCCGACTAAACTCTCCGATTGATCACACGACTAAAGTCCGTCTGTTTGGTGAATTTGAAGGCGGAAATAAGCCAGAAATTGAAGTCGAGCAACTGGTGATCATGTAAAACAACCCCGCTTGCTTTGGATATCAGCATGATGTGGTGAGCATTACAGCTAAATGGTGACGGCAAGCACTTAAAATGATAGCTTTATCAATCTTGGTCTGCTTTTTGCAGACCATTTTTTTGTTCATTTTAATCATCTTGCCCGGAGACACCATGCTAGGTAAAGCTCTAAAGGTTGCAGCCTTTGGTTTGTGCGCTGTTTTGCCACTTTCCGCACATGCAAATAATTTCAACTACAACACGATGGAATTTCGCATGGGCACTAGCCCTGGTACATTTGGTGGCGAGTTCAATACCTACTTTACGGAAAACACCCACTTCATTGCTCGCGCAGACAGTGAATTCAGCGGAGACTGGGACATTGCTGGTGGTATTGGCTTTAATGGCCCTGCGGGTCAATTTGCGGATATTTATGGCCAAATGTTGGTACACAACATTAAAGAAAACGGCAGTGATAAAGTGGGTGACGAGTGGCGCACTGAGGTGAATATTGGTACTCGTATTTGGTTCATGCAAAATGTTGAGCTACATGCCCGTATCGGTCAAATAATGGATAACGACGATTCCAATACCGTTTATAATTTTGGCGCAAGATTCCACTCTACTCAGCAACTATCACTTGGCGCGGATTTCAAAAATAATGGTGTCTATGGCCAACAAATTGTGATGTCTGCTCGTTTTGCATTTTAATTAAGTAACTAAGCAGTTGCATTAATAAGTGTGTGATTCAATAAAAATGGCCTCCGGTTTCGGAGGCCATTTTTGTTAAGTACCGATTGTTAGCAGGAACTAGTAACAAGGCTTTAATTTTTGCCGGATTTTTTAGGTTTATCTTGGACATACTTTTTCGATACATCCACAACGGCGATATCTCTAAAAAAGCTTCGACCAAGTAAAATTGGAAACTTCATATGCCCACGCTCAGCTAACGTAAACTCTGTCTTTTCTTTGTGGTCACCGACGGTAATATACGCTTTTACTACCGCTCGTTTATCCACCTCTTCTGACGATGACTGCTTGATTTTAGCCCAGCGCTCTACAGGTACTTTAAACTCTTTAGTTTCTTTATCGCCCAAGTCGATCTTAAACTGAACCCAATCTTTACCATCACGCTCAAACGGAACAATGTCTGTCGCGCTAATTGATGATGTTGTCGCCCCTGTATCAACCCTAGCTTTGAAGGTTTGATCAATTTCAGGAACGTAAACCCACTCTTCAGAACCAAGAATCAACATGCCGTCTGGTGTCTTTGTCACTTTGGCTGGTTTTGTCGGTTTTGGCTCGGGCTTTTTCTCAGGTTTTACTTCAGGCTTAGGCTCCACCTCAGGCGTTGGATCAACCTCTGGTTTCACTTCTGGCTCTACTTTGACAGGTTCTTCGACCTTCGGCGACTCAGGCTCAACAGGTTCCTGCGTCGTTTGAGTTGACGTACAAGCAATTAAACTGCCGCTCATCATAAGCGGCAGAATCAGTTTCCAGTTTTTCATCCACACTCCAATTAAGCTTGAGATACTTTCTTAATTGCGTCCGCTACGTATGGAATATGAGTTTCGGTAAGTCCAGCGATGTTAATTCGACCATCGCCAACACCATAAATGCCATAATCTTCACGCAGTTGCGCCATTTGGTTTTCACTAAAGCCTAGCACAGTAAACATGCCTTTGTGACCCTCAATGAAGTCAAATTGATCGGTATTATGGTTGTTTCTCAATTCGTTACACAAACTTTGACGAAGACTAACCAAACGATGTTGCATTTCACTCAACTCTTGCTTCCAAACGGAAGTCAGGTTGTCATCTTGAAGAATCGTCTTAACCAAAGCAGCTCCATGATCGGGTGGCATCGTGTAAGTAGAACGCGCTAACGTAAGTAACTTGCCTTTTGCGTTGGCCACGTCTTGCATGTTCTTACCAACGACAATCGCCGCACCTGTGCGCTCGCGATATAGGCCAAAGTTCTTCGAACATGATGTCGTAATTAACATCTCTTCAACGTTATCTGCCATGAAGCGAAGCCCTTTTGCGTCTTCCTCTAGGCCATCACCAAAGCCTTGGTAGGCAATATCAACAAATGGTGTGAAACCGTTCTTCTGTGACAATTCCGTAATGGCTTGCCAAGCAGAAAAATCGATATCTGCGCCTGTTGGGTTGTGACAACAACCATGCAGCAATACAACATCAGAAGGCCCTGCTTTCGCAAGATCATCCATCATTTTTGCTGTGTCTACTTGTTTCGTTTCTGGAGAAAAGTAATGGTAGAACTTAACTTTAAGACCTGCCGCTTCCATCACTGGTTTATGGTTTACGTAGCTAGGGTTTGAAATCCAAACCGTCGTATCTGGCTGTGCGACCTTCATTAGGTCACCTAACATACGCAGCGCACCACTTGCACCTGGCGTTTGAATGGCAGCAACACGATCCATTGCTGACGTTCCCGTCAGTAGCAGATCGATCATGCTTTTATTAAATTCTTCGCAACCCGCAAGACCAACGTAAGATTTGGTTTTTTGAGTTTCAACAACGACATCCTGCGCCATTTGAATGGCTTTCATGATCGGCGTTTCGCCTGCGCTGTTCTTATAGACGCCAATACCAAGGTCAACCTTGTTTGGACGGTCATCGTTACGGTATGCAACGGATAGAGATAAAATAGGATCTAATACGGGAGTTGGGAGATTAGAAAACATGAAAGTCATAACCCTTTGAAATTCAAGTACCGAACCTCACGTTAACACCATCGCAAAAAATGGCGAAATGATTTTTCACTTATTTCATCAATTAGAGAACAAAATTCTGGGTTACGATAAGTTTTGTGCGCTCTATCGGTTATAAAAAGAACGATTCACTCCTCAATATACCAATCCACTCTTCCGTTTTTCCTAAATTCTCTTGGCGTCATGCTCGACCACGCTTTAAAACGTGTACTAAAGTTGGCACTAGTTGGATATCCGACTATCTCTCCAATATGTTGAATCGGCCATTCTGTTGAACGAAGTAACCTAGCAGCGTATTCCATGCGCATACGTGTTAAATGTGCCATCGGGCTTCGACCAAACTGCTTTTGAGTCAGACGGTGCAAATGTGGCTCCGAACATGGATATAAAGCTGCCACTTGCTCGACACTCCAATCCTTATGGAGCTGACGCTGGACAAGATCGAATACGCGCCGAAGCCTCAATTGGCTGCGTGATATCGACTCTGAGGGCGGCATGTTTAACATCAGCTCTAACTGAGCCACGCTATGTGCACCAACCGCACCACCATAATCAATAGGAAGATTAATACTGCGTAACAACGTTTGGATACACGCATACATCACCTCAGGTGCAGATGTGAGCTGGTAACTAATATTACTCTCTATCATTGGCCATGCTCTATCAGGAGTAAGAAAAAGCCATGCGATCTGCCAGAGTTCCTCTTCCATACCAAAACCGTTTTCAACACCTGCTGGCACCGTGATCAACGAGCCAGGCTCCAAATCATATCGACACGCCCCACTTTCTAACCAACCTTTACCGCGCACGGTGTAAAGCAGCATGTGTTTTTTTTGGTTTTTACGATAAACAGAGAAGAAGTCACGACAGGTTGCAATTCCGCACTGCACAATGCCTCTCTCCTCCAATGCCAGTACTCGACTGTGATCAATAAACTCTTGATAGGTTTTTTCTGAAATCGCGTAGCGTTCTTGTTTATCTTCCATGATTTATTGGCTCACATATACACTAGTGGAGAGTTTTACAAAGGTTTTGGATGCCTTTGAAAAATACACCGCCAAATCATAGGGATAAACTACTCGCATTAATCTTTAAGGAGAAATGCGATGCTCTTAACACGCGAATACATCGATAAAGCATTTTGGCAAAAGCTGATTGCGATTGGCCTTCCTGTTTCACTTCAATCCATGCTTTTTGCGTTACTCGGCGTCGTGGATATTTTCATGGTGAGCCAACTCGGCGAATCCGCCACTGCAGCCGTTGGAGTCGGAAATCGCATTTTTTTCTTTAACCTTGCAGTCATTTTCGGTCTTTGCGGTGCAGTAACAGTGCTGGCTTCTCAATATTACGGTTCAGGGAACCTGTCAGGAATCCGCAGAACATTGGCGCAATCTTGGTTTATTTCCATTTTAGTGACGCTGCCGTTTATTGTTCTTTATGCGATTTTTGATAAAGAGATCGTCTCTTTCATGTCAGACGATCCTGAATACGTCACTTATGCGCGTGATTATCTTGTGATTACGGGCTTTAGCCTCATTGCAACCGCGATAGTGGTGCCGATAGAAGCGGTATTGCGCTCCGTAGGCCAAACCAAAATGGCAACCAACGTTAGTATCTCCGCGATTGTCGTGAACGTCGTGCTTAATTATGTTTTGATTTTCGGTTTATTCGGCTTCCCTCAATGGGGCGTATTTGGTGCAGCCGTTGGCAGCTTTGTTTCTCGATTTTTCCAAACGGCAGTGTTGATTTACTTTTTCTGTAAACGCTACGCATACCTTATTCCGACCAAGTTCGATTGGGCGCAAGGCCGTTTAAAGCAGTATCGTCAAAAATACTTTAAGGTTTCTCTACCCATGTTGGTCCATGATGCGCTCTGGACTGGTGGGCTGATCGTTTACAGCATCATCTATGGTCAATTGGGCGTTTCAGAACTTGCGATCATCTCATTCTTATCACCGATTGAAGGTGTACTGATTTCAACCTTTATGGGATTTGCGGTCGCTGCATCCGTTCTTCTTGGGAATGATATTGGCGCAAAACATTATGATCGGGTCGAGAAAACGGCGTGGTGGTATGTGTTAACCAGCGCAATCTTAGCCACCTTATTGTTTTTCCTAGTGTGGTTGAGCTCGCCTCTGATTCATCATCTATTGGTACTGAGCCCATTAACCGATGCAGAAATGGCACTCAACGTATGCTTAGTCATGGCGCTGGGTATGATTTTGAGAGTGTTTAACATGGTAGGGATTGGCGGCGTACTAAAGAGCGGCGCAGATATTCGCTACAGTATTTTCATTGATACGTTTGGTCAGTGGGCTATTGGTATTCCCCTTACCTATTACACTGGTATGGTACTCGGGTTGCCTTTGCATTTTGTCTTGATGTCTCTGCTAGCTGAAGAATTTGTGAAAGGCGTACTGACGACTTATCGTATCCAATCTAAACGTTGGATAAATAATATGGTCGAAGATGACCAAGCGGTGACAGCGTAACTGGAAATACACTAACGAACTCACACAAAAAAAGGGCTCACACGTTATGCACGTGTGAGCCCTTTTTATGTTTGGAGAATGCTTGATTAAATATCCGTAAAGCGATGAATGATTTGGTTTGAACTGCCACGCCATTCAAGATTGAGGTCTTTCTTGTCTTGTTCAAACTTACCATCAATCAAAACGTCGATGTATTGCACTACTTCTCTTTGTGCGTCATCCAGTTCAGCCAGCGTGTAGCCTGTCCAAACCCAGATGTCTTTACCGGGACACTCTTCTCTCACCCTTTTCACGATCTTTAAAATATGAGGCACATTAGCAGGATGAAGCGGATCTCCGCCCGACAACGACAAACCGCGACGTTTAATGCGCGTGTCATTTAAGTCATTGATGATCTTGTCTTCCGCTTCTTGCGTGAACAACACTCCCGAATCCAAGCGTTGCGTCGACTGGTTATAACAGCCACGACACTGATGTACACAGCCCGACACAAACAATGTGCAACGCGTACCCGGTCCGTTAACAACGTCAATTGGATAATATTGGTGGTAGTTCATAATGCGTCTCTTTGTTATCGCGAAAAAGAAAATCAACCTAAAGCAGGTTGATTTTCAAAGTGTTGAATCGAGTGGTAATTAACCTTATAGGTGTTTCACTCGACGTTTAACTTCTTCTTGTTTGCCGAAGTTAAACGGACGTGCGTCTGGGCTGCCCAAGTAGCCACATACGCGACGTGTCACCGATACTTTGGTTGAATCGTGGTTGCCACAACTCGGGCAAGTAAAGCCTTTGCTTGTACATTCAAACTCGCCGGTGTAACCACATTCGTAACACTCATCAATCGGAGTGTTGGTTCCGTAGTAAGGAACGCGGGTGTAACTGTAGTCCCACACGTTTTCTAGCGCTTCTACGTTACGTTGCATGTTCGGGAATTCACCGTAACAGATGAAGCCACCGCTTGAGATTTCTGGGTAAGGCATCTCGAAGTCGATCTTGTCGTAAGGGTTAACCTTCTTCTCAACATCCAAGTGGAAGCTGTTGGTGTAGTAACCTTTGTCTGTTACGCCTTCAATCAAACCAAACTCTTTGGTGTCGATGCGGCAGAAACGACTACATAGGTTTTCACTTGGTGTTGCGTACAAGCTAAAGCCATAGCCAGTTTCGTCAGCCCATTGATTCACCGCATCTTTTAGATGTTTGATGATCGCGACCGCTTTTTCACGCAATACGGCATCATCGTAAACGTGCGCTTCAGTACCAAACAACGCGTTGATAGTTTCATGCACGCCAATGTAGCCTAGAGAAATTGATGCACGGCCGTTTTTGAAGATTTCTGCAATCGAATCGTCTGCTTTCAAGCGCACACCACATGCACCTTCCATATATAGAATTGGTGCAACGCGCGCTTTTACGTTCTCTAGACGAGAAATACGTGTTTCTAGTGCTTTACGAGCAAGACGTAGACGATCATCAAGCAGTTCATAGAACTTCGCTTCGCTGCCTTTTGCGCGAAGCGCGATACGTGGCAAGTTCAAGCTAACTACACCAAGGTTGTTACGACCTTCATGGATAAGTTCGCCATTCTCTTCGTAAGTACCTAGGAAGCTACGACAACCCATCGGTGTTTTGAATGAACCCGTTACTTCCACGACTTTGTCGTAGTTAAGAATGTCTGGGTACATACGTTTTGAAGCACACTCAAGTGCAAGCTTCTTAATGTCGTAGTTTGGATCTTCTGATTTGTGGTTTAAGCCATCTTTGATGCCGAATACAAGTTTAGGGAATACCGCTGTTTTACGGTTCTTACCTAGACCTGCAATACGGTTTTTCAAAATCGATTGCTGAATAAGACGAGACGCCCAGCTTGTACCAAGACCAAAACCAAACGTTACGAATGGGGTTTGCCCGTTATGTAATATATACATCTATTCTCCCTAATATTTTAAACACACTACAAACTTGACTCCTTATATGTCAGTAACTTAAGGTATTAACAATACAAGAAATGAGGTTTGATACGCTCTCATGAAATTAAAGAACATCAGGTATGAAACACGTAAGCAGGTTACCGTCGTTAATTCACGCGTAATCGAAACAACTTCTCATCATCTCTTCAGAGTTGACGATGACACTGAAATTGAGGAGTTCAGAGTCTACGAAGAGGAGATAGTCCGTCTAGCAGACACCACTAATAGAAAAAAGAACTTAAGTGCTAACTCAATCAATACGTACCGAATGCATGTGATTAAATTCATAGATTATCTCCATGAGGCTGGAGTTATGGGTTCTGATACTGCCCTCATACTGCATCGTGCACATAAGTTCGTTATGAGCTACCCAGCGTACATCCAAAAAGAATTGCCTCACAACGCTACTCATGAGATTGAGACGATAAGAGAGCTTATGGAGGGCTACCGCCCAAAACTTGGAAATAATTCAATTAACGTGCATTTAAATGCAATTGAGCGCTATATCAAGATCTCCGAGCGTCATGGTAGATCAGCGCATACCAGACTCTGCCGTGCTATGGGAGTTTCACCATCAGAGTCCGAATATCAACCACTGTTTGAGCAGGTTTGGAATTCCACCGAGATAACTCAGGCACAAAAATTATATTGGCAGAATCATACCGCTATTGGGGCAATTCTGGGTGCGCACAATATACGTGGAGAAACGAATCAAGTATTTTCACGCCGTCCTTCCGATGATTCACCAGTTCGAGATAAGGTCGCCATAACACAGGAACAGATTGAACAGTTCCTCAATCAGGAATCCCTGTCAGATCGTGACCGTACCCTATTCGCTCTACTATTCGCGAGTGGGTTAAGAATCAGCGAGGCACTGCTGTTGCAGTTGGGACATATTGATTTCACACAGCGTAGGATTTTCCTGCCCCCAAATATATCAAAACGAGGTCTAACTTCTGAGGAGAATAAATTGTGCTCAGCTTGGAAAGGTCGCAAAACCCGACACCATGAGGTGAACCTGTTTGGTGTGGCAGAGGAAATATTTTGGAAGTCACTCGATAAACTTCTGTTGACCATGACCACGGACTATAGTCACGATTTTTTGTTCACGTTTGACAATGGCAAGAACAAGGGGCGACCATTTCTCCTAACTCAGCGTGCCGATGAAAAGCGTGGCCACACAAATATCGTTACACGTTTCAAAAAAGCGCTAAGGGAGGTAGGTATCTCTGAGGATTTACTTCATGGGCCACATTTTGCTCGGCATGCACTAGTTTTCTACCTGCATTACGAGTGCCCTCGCTTAACTGAGGGTGGAGAGTTGCTATTTGGTTATAAAGCGGAGGACGTCAGTCGTCTGATAGGACATGTCAGTTTCACAAGTACCGTAAATTACAAACGAGATAACTCAGAGAAGCTGAGTCAGGAGCATAAGTTATCTCGTGATATCACACGCCTAAACCTAACTGATCAACAAGCCATTCTATTGAAAGAAAAAAATAAACACCTAGCTGAAGCTAGAAGGATCGAAGGTATGTTAATGAGACTCGAGGCGCACAAACAATGATCTTTAACACTACTAACACCCTTTATTACCCTTCTGGTAAAGGCGATGCTGATACGCGTTGCACTGAAATTGCAATACAGCTAAAGGCGCAGGTCTCAGCATTCTTTTCTAGCGTAGGTGTTGACAAAAAGTTCTCTGTTCCAGAGATGGACGTGTTGAATCGTGGTTCAAACATTAGCTTAGGCAAGGCTGACGTACGATGTGTCATATGTGAAATAGCAGAAAATATCTCGGATACAAAAACACTGCTTACTATCGCATCTCAAGCAGCTAGTGCTTCCAACTTTGCCACCAGAAAGAGCAATGCAAGAAGACCTAACCATAAAGGTTATCATGGAGCGGTGAAGTTCATTAGGCAAACAGAGGAATTATTTGCTTCAGTAGGTATTAAGCCCGAGCAGATCAGTAAAAATGTTTACCAAACGGTAATCCTTTATTCCAGATTAATCCTGATCAAGTTGTGGAGAGAGGGATTGGTGGTATTACCAGTCACTGCCGACCTTGAACTAGGTTCAAACAAGTTTGAAGAGTTTGCTCAATTCAAATCAACTGGGCACCCCTCCAGACCTCCCATGTTTGGAGCGTCTGACTCGTACTGTAAGTCTCTGCAAAGTGAGTTTACACAACTAATTTGCGACATTCAGAATGCGCCACCATTAGAAGTACTCATCATAGAGCGTGACGGTGGGCAATGTTACGATAAAATGTCCAGTATCATCTATTGCAGCACTCTACATTCACCTGAAGACGTTAGCGTAAGCTCTTACGATGACGTAACTAAACTACTCTGTCTGTATGATATGTATGACATAAAGCGACCTGCTGATGCCATGCTGCTCAAAGAGCTGTCAAATGAAGTTGTTCCATTTAAGGCTCTGAAAAGCAGGCTAAAAGAGTTCAAGTTATATGCGACCAAACAAGGCTATCATAAAAAAGATACATTATCTGGTCACACACGCGCTTTAACCGTTGCCTACAAATCTGAGCTTCTTCAACTTCAAGCAGGCGGTAATTTCAATTATCAAGAGGTTGTGTATGAGCAAGACGAGGAATCTCTTTTCATGTTCTTCGCTGATAATGAATTCGCAGCCACACAAGAATTTTACAAGCGCGGTTTGATTGAAAGGCCCGACTTTTCTAGCTGGGATGACTATAAAGATAGCCACCTTAGCTCTCTTTCAAAAGCCGCTTTCTCCAACGCTCAGTGGGGCTGGAATGTAATTTACCAGTACTTGGGTTATGTATCTTGCTGGTGCGAATTATTCCCTGAGCAAGCAGAAACCGAGAATATTTATACTCCGACGAAGTTTAAAGAGTTGGATAGAGAAACATTTGTCATTCGCTCACATTCTAATCAAGATATAGATACAGATCAGTGGCCTCGTACTCTCGGTGAGTTTTTGCTGCGCAAGTCCGTTTCAGTTGCTACATGGGTAAAAGCAGCTCTGAACTCTGTTGAAAATAATTATGCCTTTAACACAGAACATGTTAGCTCAACAGGCAAAACTCTATTGCCACACGAGTTCACCAACGCATGGCATAAATCTGAACGAGGGATAAAGCTCGGCACACTGAGCGAGTCTGTAAAAAAGGTATTTACACGAGATGAATACGCAGTCGTTTTGCAGGTCGCCTACGCTCTAGAAAAGTACGGTGCATACCTGCAAGAGCGGGTACTAGAAGGTTATGATTATGAACTGCTCGGTTTTAGGCCTGCTACTTCATACCATACTGATAACCAATACAGACTGATTGAAATAGGCGCAAAAATCGCAACTCCTGTTGGAATATTGAAATATCAACTACATAACTCTCCACTAAACGGTGATGTAGTTGAGAACAAGCCAATTGCTAATGTATTCCACTGGGCAGTACCGTTGGAACATTACCATGACGTGATACGTGTGGGAGAAAACAATAGCAAAGCATTTAAACGAGCAATTTACTCTCATGATTGTGCAGGGTTTTCTCCAATAGTTTGGTACGTCGATGATGAACTCAAGCACTCCTATGTTCGAATGGATAAACCTTCGAAGATCATTGAGAACCCATTCTCGATGACTAATTTTGGAACCATAGAGACGAAGGTTACACAGTTAGTTGCCCCATTGCTTGGGCCAATCAGGGGCATTATCGTCGCACTTGAACAGGGAATACGGCACAAACATATCCGCTACCTAGACAAACGTTATTTTGATCAGTTTGTAGAGGCGGGAAATGTGGACGGTATCGTTCAACTATTAGTCAGCACTGATAAAAGTCTACGTAAGCCATGGAAAGCGAGTTCTCACATCGACGTCATAACGATGCTCCGAGCAGAAAGGGACTTCCAAAATTTGAGATCAGATGTTGACCACCTCATTCCTTATAATGATACGGGTCTAGAAATCGATGTCCTATTTCGCAACGCATCAGGACAGCCGTTTTCAGAAACAGTGTGGGCTGATATTTGGAAGATATTCCTAGGCATTTCACAGAGTGTTATCAATTATTCTTTCAATGATGTGATAGAAGAATGTGAGTTTGTAAAAATGGTGCCTTTATCAGCTAAGGACTCTATGACATCACAGACAGCAGAGAGAATAATCACAGCTGATAGTGAGTTCGTTCTACGAGCTAGGGTTTCAGGCAAGAATCAAAAACTTGGGTTTGATGCTGAGGGGCATCGCGTAAAGTTATTGGCGCTACTATCTCCCCACTCGACTCGAACCACCTACGTCAGTCACAGAGTTGGCTACATACCCGTAGAGACTGTGAGTAAGAATATCGGTCACATGAAAGTGACTACAACCATCTATTACAACAAAGAGACAGAGGAAGATCGAGCGCGCAAGGTCGGAGAATACCGCAGAGCTAACCTGATGTTAGTACGTGGTAACAAAAGAACTGATGAAATCACACCTATGCACACCAATGATGTTTCACAGGCTCAAGTTAAGGAATCGTTCAAACAACGTCCCAACGAAACAATGTGTATTTACGGTTTCACATCGATTCCAATTATCACTGTTGACGATGAGGGTAATGAAATCATTAATCCCACTGGTATGGATCTTGTTGCCTCCACCCCTATATCCATGATCGCATTTTCATCAACCCATATCTGTGTGCACAACATGGAATGCCCTTCAGAAATTATTGCTGAAAATGGTGGTTATCAGCGATGCGGTGTTTGTCGAATTAAAATCTGTCATATAGATAACTTGATTTCTATTTCACGCATGGTTCAGCGACTAGAGTTGGATTTGAAGAGTAACGTAACGTCCCTAATTAACCTAAACCGAAATAAGATTGGTGATGAGACTGTGCAGAAAGTTGAAGTCGCCCAACTCAAACGCGAACAATCTGTTTTGCAGAGTGAACTATTGGGTTGGCAAGCAGCTCTGCGTATTGTTGAACAAACGAGGATAAGGTTGTTGAACAAGAAGAATGCTAATAAATTTGTTGTTCCTGCACCACGCCTGCTATCAGAAACAATATCATGTGAGACGTTCAAAATGTCTTTGCCTGAGTTGTTACTCAACCACATGACTAGTGTGAGTGACGTACCTTCACTGAATAGCCCTGAAATTCAAAAAACTGTAGCCAGAATTGAGAGGAAAATCTTAAACGATTCTAAGAACGCTAGTGATGACATCATGAGGGAGGTTGAAGCCTGTTTCGTAAATGATTCTTTAGACCCTCGACATATCATGTCCCCGATCATGAGCATGTTAGACGCGAATATTATTACTAAACAGCAAATTCTGGAGGTGATTGAGAGTGACTTATCGGGTACTCCACCTCTAACGAGAAGCCCTTTACAAAACAATGTAATAAAGGCGTTATCTAATGGTTAAGAATAAAAGGGCAGAATCCCTTAACGGGCGAATCGAGTTGGTTACTAAAACTCTAGATACATACATCGCAACTCCTAGCCTCAAGGCAGGTATTTCGAATATGGATCAGTTGGCAAAAAAATTGGAACGGGATACAGGGATTGGTTATTCCACTCTACTTAAAAGCGAGAACAAGGGGGGATACTACCGAGGATACCTTGAGACTGCCTTGTTAAAAATTGCGCCCAGTACAAGCAAACTGGACTCCTTAGCTCAACCTCAACCTAAAAACTGGGTACATCTAAAGGCTAGGTATGAGTCAAGAATTGGGCTTCTCAACGACGAGATAAAGAAGCTGCAAATTAACCTAAAACAGGCTGAACTTGCAATTTCTGATGCATCTAACTCACAACTGACACTGCACGATGCAACTGAGTTTAGACAAGCTGACATTAATGTCGAGAAACTATGCCGAGCGCTTGCTCGAATTCTTGATCACGAGGATGTGGGGTTAGACCTGATGCCAGATGGGCGTATTGAGTATTTTGGTGAAACCCTAGTGAGTTCTGAACAGGCTCAGCCATACCTAGCATGGCTGGAGCGCACTACACCCGCTCCACTGAAGGAATAGAGATAAACATGGGAATAGAACCTGTTAAATTGACACCTGAGCAGGAAAGCCTGCGGGGTACTGCCAAATCTGCTTTATATGTCGAATGCTATAAGCAGGTTATTAGTCAGATGCGCCAAAAGGGGATCAAGTTTCCGCGAGACGAACGTGGCACGAATGAACTAGGAATCAATGCTAGTGAATTGGCTAGATGGTGCGCGTTCAAGGATCGTGCAACACTGTACAAAAACTCGCTGATTAAGGAAGCACTTCCGAAAGATATACGCAACATTGGGGTTGAGAACTCTCAACCAAGATCAATAACGTACAAAAAGCGTGACGAATTAGTTGCGAGTCAGGCTAGCGATATAAACGAACAGGGTGCTCTAATCGTGACTCTCAATGCTCGAATACAAACACTGGAGCAACAGTTGAAAGAGAAAGAGGCAAAGATCCATAGGTTGGAGCTGACCTTGGCCGCCTCAGAGCGATCTGTTGACGAACATATGAGGAATCACGCAGATCAGGTCAAGAATTCTATCCTAAGCGGAGGAAGAACATTTGATCGAGTTTAGATTGCTAGTTACAAGTGTGCGTAACTTACTAAATGCCTACATTGTTTATGGCAATTGCACTAAAAGAAACAAACGATTGTCTGTTTTCATTAGGAAAGAGCACACTTACAAGGAGCCATGTGTAGCTGAGGTGTGGGTGTTTTCATGTGCAAGCCAAAAAGCGCTGATTAATTATCGCCCACAATATTCCGCAACGTCAGGTCGGTTAGTTTTAGACGCGTTTAATGATATCGAGAGTGATCTTAGGCTTTACGAGCGTGCATTACGTCAGTATGAGTTGCCGACCCTTACTAAAAAGCTATTCTTCACGCATCCAGAATTCCGAGGTATCGGGTGTGGAGAGTCTCGTATTAGTAAAGCTATCGAAAGAGCTGGCTCGGCAAGGCAATTCCTGAATGTACTAAGGAACGGCAATCTACCTGCCCTAGTCGATGCATTTGACAGCACTGAACGTGGGCTGGCGTTTCTAACAGCCTATCAGACGGTGCAGGCTGAATTTGAGTCTATTAAATTCATTGAAAAAGCTGGTTATGACAGACGCACTGCCCATAGACTGATGAGGTTATTGGGTCGCTCCGCAAAAAGTTTGTTAACCAGCAATCCTTATGCACCTCTCCGCATGGGAAGTCGCTTTAACAATGCATGGGGCGTTGCTGAACGACTAAGAAAGACGAACGAGATGAGTATTCCTGACGACTCTCCTGTCAGGTTGATTGGCGCAATTGACTACGTGGTGTATCGCGCACTCAAGCAAAATCACACGGCTATCAGTGAAGAAAAGTTTAGGGTGGCACTGTCATCGTTGATTGGTGAAAATTTGGTTGATGTTGCCATTGATACGGGTCTTTCGCTAATTGCCCTGTGCAGAACGAGTAGAGGTGACTATCAGGGTGTCGGCCTAGCGAACCTTGAGAGTATCGTCGAGAAATCAATGGCAACAAAAATAGTGTCTTCTAAGGACGCTAAGTCATCCAATGGACGAATCATCACCTTGATAAATGAGTTTGATGAATACTCATTTAAAATGAACGGGTTCAATCTTACCGAAGAACAGAAAAAGCTCGCCTTCAACGCGTTGACCAATGACCTTTCAATCGCTCAAGGGGAAGGAGGTACTGGTAAAAGTACCGCTATGGCATGTGTTAAGTACGTCTGTAACCGCCTAGACCGACCAGCATATTTTGTAGCGGTTGCGGGTATAGCAAAAAAACGCGTCAATGACGAGCTTGAACGAATGTGTGTCATGCGAAAGTCATACACTAGCCTATTCGGTGATGGAGAAGACGAGATCTGTTGTTACACTGTCCGAGGACTAATTCGTCAAGTCGAACTCACCGTTGAAAGTCCCAATATCAAGAATGCGATACAACTAAACGACAACCCGCTGATTGTGTTTGACGAATCCTCAATGCTTGATCTATCACTAGTAGTGGAGTTTCTATCACTATTTGACAAACATTCCACAAAATACAGCATTTCAATGGTAGGAGACATTGCTCAAATCGCTCCTGTTGGCTTTGGTGTGGTTTGGCAGCACCTCGTAAGCCTAGGAAAACTAAAACCTGATACAGTGCCGTACAGCGAACTTAGAAGTGTCCACAGACAGGGAGCAGGCAATCCGATTAGAGATGTGGCGACGCTAGTACGAAACGTCGGCCACAGTATGAAAGCTGAGTGGGATGACAGAACATGTGGATTTTCAAACGACCCACTGAGTGCCCTAACCGACCTGAGTTCATTTTCTGGTCAAGCTGGCGTCTACTACCTACAAGTTAATGATTCTCAGATAATTTCAAATGCGTATTCACTATCCAAAAAGTTGGGATTAGATAGATCACAGGTAATTACACCTTATTCCAATGCAGATAACCCCCTATCTACCATCAGCATTAACGACCACTTCATAACAAATGAACGAAACTGTAGTGGTTCTGAACCTTTATGGGGTTTTGCCAAGGGGGAGCGTGTTATTGTCACAAAGAACTTTGCACCACTTGACCTGTACAACGGTGATATGGCAATTGTCACTGGTATTATCTACGAGCAAGAAGAGGCAGGTGAAGACATACAAAAGAAATTAGTCTGCAAGTTTGCTGAAAAGACAGTCTATATCGATGAAAGTACATGTTTTGATACCGGGTTAGTACATTCTTACGGTATCACAATTCATAAAACTCAAGGCTCAGAGTTTGCCTACACTATCGTTCTCTTGCCTAGGTCTACCTCCACATCATTTGTGGAGAACAGCATGATTTATACTGCACTAACACGCTCAAAAACTGCCTCCATTTTTATTGGAGATATGAGAACATTAACAAAGGCAATCAACAGCAAACCCGCATACATGAGAATTTGTTCGGGGTTCAACCTTGACGCTGAGCTATCACAGTATGTTTCGTCAGCCGCATAGTTAGACACATGTGATGACAGCCCCGCGGGGATAAGGGCGGAAAGAAAATCACGGGGTTCGCTCCTCTGAAATCCGCCCGAGACCCAGCGAAGCTGGTTACAGAGTATAACTGGCAGTGATACGCGCTTGCGCCTCCTGCTAAGCCCTAACATATCTAGAAACGCGCACTACTGTTAATACGTTAGTTATGTGACGACGTTTTAGTACGGCCCACTGAACTAGTAATCGGCTATTACGCCCTAAAACGTGTATACACAAAAAGAGCCAACTGGTTCGCACCTCTGTGGCTTACAATTTTACCATCATCTGGATTTATCAGGGTGTAGTCTGGCACTTTGTAAATCACGGTTTAATCAGATCTAAAAGAATGTTCTAACTGAGTTATGCCCCAAAACGTGTTAGCAACAGGTAAGAAATCCTTACCTGTTGCCCCATCTTTGCCCGTTTCTTTGTTAGGGCTATTTAGTGTATTGACACTGACTCACACCTAATTCAATATGTATCGAGTTGTGTATATTGGCTATATGTTATGGAATTTATTGAAAATAGGCTCACAATTAACGAGGAGCTTACTAATGAGATGTGGGAAAGCGTACTGGAATTACTGAAAGATCATGAGGGCATAAATGTCGTTGTTGATAATGCAAGAATTCTTAGTTCCAAACTGACTTTATGTGAATCAATGAGTTCTATATCACTCAATAACTGTTTATTTCTCCAACGTACTGAAATTATTGGGACAGACAAGATTATCGATTTTACGATGAACAACTGTAAAAGAGATTTCTTATTTGGAGGCATAACATTAAATAATTTATATTGCAGCTACTTCACATTCATTGAGGATAAAGAAGATAAAGAAGATAAAGAAGATTATGATTTAATAAATCACATATCACCTGTTATTGAAAAGTGTTATTTCTATGTGTGTAAAATTAAATCTTTCGAAATGCCAATATTTGAGTTTGTTGCATTTTCAGAAAAATTGATGTTGATATCATTATCACCAGATAAAGATGAAACGGTAACTTTTAATAAATGTGTTTTTTTTGACTATTTAAAAATCACCTTATCAGATTTTTTTGGTTTAACATTTAATATTTATAACTGCAAAACAAAATCCCAAAATGAAAGTGTTACTAAATCTACTAATGTTTCAGTTGTTAGAGAAACAACCATAAATTATCTAAATTTTAAAAATTCAGAATTAGATGGAATGAATTTTTACTTTTATAACATTCCAGTTAATAATGTAGATATAATCAAGTCAAATGTAGGGATACTTGAGTTGTATTCAGGAAATGAAGATGAATGTAGCCCAATATATAATTTAAACATTAAACAATCAAGTGTTAAAAAACTACAGTTGAATAATAGGCATATAGTTCATCCTTTTAGTTTTATTGGAAGTAGCTTTGAGTTTCCACCTGAATTTTTCGGTTCAAATATACCTCATGGCAGTTCTTTCCCACAAAAAGATGGCTTCATAAATCGCAATGGGGATAAAGATGCTTCTTATTACAGGACAATTAGATTTTTCCTCGAATCACAACGTAACAGAGATCTTGAAGGTATGTTTTTCTCTCTAGAACAAGAGAGTATTCTAAATAAAAATAAGGGGTACAAAAAGTATTTAACTATTTCTTATCTATATTCGATTTTGAGTGATTATGGGACTAGTTATACCCGACCTCTATATATTCTATCTTTCACTACAATACTTTTTACACTTATATATTCGCTAATAGCCTCACCAAAACTCTCATTCTACTTACCAATTGATTGGGAGTTAATTTTAAATTCACTTATTTTTTCTGTAAAACAGGCACTTCAACCATTCTCGTCATTAAAAGATATGTCTCCTATTTTAAATAAAGATGCACCATTAAATGGTATATTTGTGTTTTTAGGTATTATTAATAGCATTATTTCAATTGGATGTATAACATTAGCTGGTTTAGCCATTAGATGGAAGTTTAAAAGAGGATAATACTAGAATATCTTAAGTTATGAGGAGGGAAACTTGTTATAAGTTTGGCGGGCTCCACAACATGTCTAGTTTGCTTCACCTAACATTAAAGAACTGATTTTAGAAAATAAAGGCGCATCATAACGAAAAAGAAGTATTTTTAATTGCCTAACAGACGTTATATGTAAAGGAAGTTTATGAACCAGTCTATTACAAATCCATACTTGTCAGGGGATGAGAAGCTATCAAGAGAATACCGTGAAATACTATATTCTTGTTTGGAGATATTAGATCGTTATGCAACCCCTACGCAAATTCGAAAGTTAAAGAAAGATTTGCAATTAGAAGAATCAACATTTAATGAAGCTAAGTTCTTACAAGCAGCTTGTGAAACATCTGTCGCAGCATCGATCGCTTCTTCTTTTCCTCAAACTTTTGTCTATGAACCTAAGCTAAATCCACCATCAGATGTAGATTGTTCGTTTAGCTATAATGGCTTTAAATTTAATATAGAGGTTAAATGTCCAGATTTTTCTAAGGCGCATGCTCAAAAAGAGCGAAATGTTTTTAACATTGGAGCATTTGGAAGAATGCCCGAATTTAAAGACACTGCCGAAATGTTATCTAATATTTTTGAAAGTATGGGCAATGCTTTTGAGATACAACCTCATATGGATAATAAACTGAAAGACTATCTATTATCTGCCCAAAAAAAATTTTCCAATGAGATAAACCCAAAAGAGTTGAACGTACTATTGGTTTGTTGCGATACGGCAATGGACATGCAGAAGTGGTTTCATTATATGTATGGTATGCAAGGCTTGTTTACTCCTGACTCTTTTCACAATCCTCTAGAGTATGAACGAGTTGACGCGGTAATGCTTACCAATCTATATCATAGGCATTATTCATATAAAGATAAGTTAAAAATCAAGGATCATTGGTCTCTTGGGAAAGCGTTTAACCTTATTTTCAAAAATCGTAGCCTTCAAAAAGGTAAGGATGATGCAATTTGGGCACTTGTTGATATAATCCCCAACTTTTCACGTGAGATAGTAGATTACTTACCAAGCCTTCAAGATATAGATAAAAATTTTGCAATTCCAATGTTTGTAGGAAGTAAATTAACTGAAACTAAGCAGTATTATTTTGAGCCCAAAATATAACAGAGTTTAAGTATTCAACTTACCTTTACTAATCTTAGTTCGGCGGGCTAGAACTGAAACTCTAGCTCGTTTCTGTCCAGAGACGTGCCTGTGTGCTCATCGCTAGCACGTCTATGCCCCTAAATGAGTTTCAGCCACTCAAATTCGGGATTAGATTTGCTAGGATCATGTGAATAACTCTACCTTCAATTATTTTGAGTGCCTGTTTTGTCTTGCTGATGTTCTTCTAAAGCATTGAAGATGACACAGAGTGATTCATGGCATCTTTCGCAGAGGTCATTGAAGTGGTTTCTAAGTGAACCAAAGTCCTTGATAGCATCTAGTCTGATTTTCTCAGCGGTTTGTCCTGAAATATGTCCCTTGAGGACGCTTCTCAGATTATGAGCATCATGCCAAGGAGTAAGGACGCTACGAGCATGTTCTGCATCAAAACCACACCCCAAGAGGCACCATTCAACTAGTTTCAATTCTCTATCTTTATCCGGTGGATTTTGACCAAGCGTCTTCGCTTTAGCTTTCAATTGTTTCTTGACTAAACCTTCGACTAATACCTGATCCAACCTTAAAATCTCCTCTTTCCACTCATCGACAGACTTTGAACCGTCATTCCGCAGCCAATTTCAGAATTAAAACAATGTGATCCAGTGATCGTTTACAAATGTTAGTGCGACAGACCTCTTGACCGCGATCCCCAGTTTTGATCTATTACTGTTATTTAA
>NZ_JAMZAP010000033.1:0-30810 GCF_024181785.1 Vibrio sp. Y42_MX_L11 | reverse complement strand
TTTTTTCAAATTTCTTTTTCTCTCACTTCCGACTCGCTGTGTGACTTTCGTCTCACTCCGTGTCGGTGGATGCGCAGTATAGGGAGTTGAGAAATTAGTACAAGCGTTTTTTGCAAAAAAAACTTTCAACCGAACAAATAGTAATCACTTTGTGTGTATACCAAGCGATCTTGGCTATTTTCTCTCATTTAAAAGGATCTTTCCTCAAGAAAAAGGGCGTTTCTACCTGAATTACGATCTTCAAATTTGATGTAATTGAAGCAAATGATATTCGCTCAACGTGCTTTTTCTTTTCTGCCTGCTGTATAAAAGATAAAAAAAGAGCAGAACGATAACGAACTGCTCTTTGGTCTTTGCTTTTTACTTGGGGTACTTCAGGTGAAGTCTTGGAAATTGCTTCTTCTATATAGAAGAAAAGATCAGAGCATCCTTGCCCTTCTCTTTTACGACAGATTAGCTAGGGGTATATCTAAATGTCGTGGTTGTTCGATGACACATTGAGCTCGTAAGAGTGGAGCATGCTTGCATTCCCAATGGCGTCATCTTCGAGAGGAACTTAGTTCTTCAATACTTTTACGGTGTAGCTACCATCTTTTTGTTGGTACAGACCGTGGATGTCGGTTTCGAAACCAGGGTAATGCGCACCGATCTCACAAAGCATCTCGAGGAAGTCCAGCACAGGGCGAGACTCTTGAGTCACCATTTCACCAGGAAGTACTAGTGGCACGCCTGGAGGGTAAGGAAGGATCATGTTCGCACTTACGCGACCAACCATTTCTTCCAGTTTGATTTCTTCTACGTTACCGCGAAGCTCTTCTTGCCATGCTGCGTGTGGTGTTACTTTCATTTCTGGAAGAACATCGAACGCTTTGTACATTAGCTCTGGTAGATTGTATTTCTTAGTTAGGTCGTGAATTGCTTGTGCTAATTCTTGAACGCGCATGCCTTCATAGAAGCTTGGGTCTTCATTATATAGCGAAGGTAGGAAGCTCTTGATGGTTAGGTTCAAGTCGTACCCACGTTTAAATTCAGTCAGACCGCGTAGCAATTGCATTGCTTTTGATTTGTCGATACCGATTGAGAATAGGAACAACAAGTTGTATGGACCTGTTTTCTCTACCACGATGCCGCGCTCGTCTAGGAATTTAGCCACCAGCGAAGCAGGAATACCTGATTCTTCTAGTTCGCCTTCTTTATTCATCCCCGGAGTTAGTAGCGTTACTTTGATTGGATCAAGATACATGTGGTTGTCATCCATGTTCTTGAAGCCGTGCCATGTGTCGCTAGGGTCTAGTTTCCAACATTCTGTGGTATCGATGTTTTCTGGTTGCCATACATCGAAGAACCAGCTGTCGCTTTCTGCTTCTAGACGTTTGATCTCTTTACGGAAGCGGATTGCGCGATCGATAGAGTCTTGCATCAACTTCTTACCAGTGTTGCCGCGCATCATTGCCGCTGCAGTTTCAGTAGAAGCAACAATGCCGTACTGAGGTGAAGTTGAAGTGTGCATCATGAATGCTTCGTTGAAAGATTCTTTATCAAAGTCGCCTTTCACGTGAATCATTGAAGCTTGTGAGAACGCTGCCAACAGTTTGTGTGTTGATTGTGTTTCGTAGAACACTTTGCCTGGCATCGCTTCACCACTCATACCACATTTACCTTCGTAAATTGGGTTGAAGTTAGTGTAAGGCACCCAAGCACTGTCGAAGTGGATGTGTTTACAATCTAACGACTCTTTGATGAATTGCGTGTTGTACAACAGACCATCGTAAGTTGAGTTAGTCACTACTGCGTAAGTTGGTGCTGTTGCACCTGGTGTTTTCGCCACTTTCTCTGCGATGACATCACGACTGAATTCACTTTGTGGAATACCACCAAGAATGCCGTATGCGTTACGAGTTGGGCGGAAGTAGATTGGAGTAACGTCACTCATCATCATTAGGTGAGTCAGAGATTTGTGACAGTTACGGTCAATCAGTACTGTGCTGCCCGCAGGCGCTGAGTACATACCAACGATTTTATTCGATGTAGACGTACCGTTAGTTACGATGTAAGAGCTGTCTGCATTGAATGTGCGTGCGATGTATTCTTCTGCATCTTTATGTGGACCTGAGTGGTCTAGTAGAGAACCTAGCTCAGGCATTGAGATTGATACGTCCGCTTTAAATGTGTTTGGACCGTAAAAATCGTAGAAGATGCTACCAGCAGGGCTTTTCTGGAATGCAGTACCGCCCATGTGACCTGGAGTACAGAAGGTGTATTTACCTTCTTCTACGTATTTGAATAACGCTTTAGTGAATGGAGGTATGATGGCATCTTTGTATGCCTCTGTCGCTTGGTTGATTTTGATAGCGATGTCGTCAGCCATACCTAAAGCGTACTCGAAGAAACTCACGTTTAGACGTAGGTCTGTTAGTGAAATATCGAGAGTAGACTGTTCATTAGCAAATGCGTGAACAGGCAGTTTTTCGTTGATTTGGCTAATACGTTCACATAGCTCTAGTGAGTATTTATCCCAGTCGAACAGCACACCGCAAATGCGTGGGTTCATCTCAATCATTTTGATCAAGTCTTTATCATCTACTGGGTAAACCACTTCGTAGCCCGCTTTCTCAAGAGCAGCGTGAAGTTGACGAACTGGCTCTTCTTTAAAGAACACACCCATGTGGTTCAAGATAGCGAATATATTCATTTGGACATCTCCAAGGCGAATGAGGGCGCTCTCTGCCATTTACAGGCAGTGAGTAAGGTGAGCGCCGAGTGAATTTGTTTTTTATTGGCTGGCACCGAAGTGCCAGCGTTTGGGGGTTAGTTGCTTGCTTGAGCAGGCATGTCGTCAGCGTGTAGCTTCATGTACTGAGCTAAGCCGGCTTTTTTGCTGTAGAACATCAAGATAACGAGAGACACGATGAAGGTTGCTGTTAGCGTACCGCCTTCTGCACCAGCAAGGGCAATGAAGCAGAACAGACAAGCTACACCAGAGAACAGCATTACGAAGCCGTTGCGTGTTGTCATACCTTCGAAGCGAATCAAGTTAATGCTTGAGTAGAAGTAAGGCAGCATAGTTAGTAGTACTGCGTCAGTTGTTAGCTGGTTGAACAGGTCTGATGCGTGTGCTGTTTTAGAGCTGAAGAACATCAGTACAACCATTAGCGCAGTCATCTTGATTGACGCAAGAATTAGACCTTTCTTAGGCACACCGTTTTTGTCTGTTTCGCCGTAGATTTTAGGGAAGTTGCCATCGCTTGCTGCACGTTTACCAGCCTCGCCCACCAGCATCATCCAAGAACCTAGCGAAGTGAAACATGCTAGTGCTGTGAATGCTGATACGAATGGTGCTGTCCAGCTACCGAATAGCTCAGTGGTTGCCAATGCAAATGGCGCACCTGATGCCGCAACTTCAGAAGCAGGGAACATGCCGCTGATCATTTGAGTTGATAGGATATAAATCACACCTGCGATACCAGTACCCAGCATGGTTGCTAGCGGTACAGTACGTTTAGGATTTTCTACCATACCTGTCGATACTGCTGCTGATTCCACACCAACGAATGACCATAGACAGATAAGAACCGCAGTCACAATCGCATGGCTATCCGTACCCGCAGATACGTTCCAGTTTTGGCTGTATAGCGCAGTGTCGAAGTGTGTCCAACCAAACGCCGCTGTACCAACAACAGGAATGAGGATTAGAACAAGACCAAGCGTACATAGACGGCTTACCCAGCTACCACCAAGTAGGTTAACGAAAGTGAAGATCCATACCGATGCAATCGTCGCAATACCTGCTGGGATTGGGTCATTAAGCACAGGGAAGAATACTGAAAGGTAAGAAACACCTGTAATAGCAATAGCTAGGTTACCAATCCAGTTCGCGTGGTAATAAAGCACGCCCGTTTGGAAACCAAAGACTGGGGAAACTTCGCCCGCATAAGCGATAGGACCACCTTCTTGAGGGTTTTTGGTTGCCAGACGAGCGTAAACAAACGCAAGGCTCAGTGCACCGATCAAACAGATCAGCCAGCTGAAAATTGAAACAGAGCCTACTGAAGCTAGGCTAGAAGGTAACAGTGCAATACCACTGCCCATCATGTTACCGGCGACTACACCCGTACAGGCAATTAGGCCGATTTTTTTCGTATTCGATGACATAACATCTCCAAATCTATTCTACTCAAGTCAACGTGACTCAAACTGAACGGTTATTAGCGAGATGCTATGAAGTAGATACCTGCTCGACCTCGCTAAATTTCGAAGTGAAGACTACGCCCAAAAATCGGGAAAAAAATAAACTTGGCGTTATCAATAAAATGATTAGCTAATCAACATCAAGTTGAGATAAACATGATAAACACAAAAACATAAAACTATATTATTCATGTGGTTATAAGAAAAACATCAAGTCTTCTACCGATAGATAAACTTTCATCAACTCGTTGGTAATCGCGATAAAAATTATCAACCTCAATCAACTTCCCCGTCCCGAAGGGTTGATTCCCTGAACCTGTTGATTCCATAAACCTCTCCCTGATCGCGCTTTTTGACCCACATCAATATTCATCTCGCCGGCAAGAAAGCATCAGAATCATTCTCGCCAAATAACTCAGCCAGACATTCCATACAATCAATAAGAGATAGAGATAAAGATAGAGATAGAGATAGAGATAGAGATAGAGATAGAGATAAAGATAGAGATAGAGATAGAGATAGAGATAGAGATAGAGATAGAGATAGAGATAGAGATAGAGATAGAGATAGAGATAGAGATAGAGATAGAGAAGAAAACCGGATATGTCTTCCCGTTGCAAGCTTGCGTTACTGGCTCCTTCGTAAGTCATTACCCCACCGCCCACCCTTTTCACTTTTCGACAGCGACAAAAAAGCCCCTCACCGAAATGAGGGGCTAGTATTAAACTGACGTAGAGTGCGAGAGAATTAAAGCATTCGAACGACAGAAGGGTGAACAGCGCGATACATGGCGTAATCAATCGCCTTCATGTTACTTGGGAAGACCAAGTTTTCGCACAGCAGGTACGTCTCAACCGACGTATCAATATAGAAAGCTTCGCTGTAAGACTCACTGGCCAAATCCAGATCACCATCCAATTCAGCGTGCTTACCACGAATCACATAAGAAAGCACCGAATCACGTAACCTCAAAGCCTGCCCAAGATGCTGCTTGGCTGAGGCCATGTCACCAATAATGGTTTCGTGCAGGGCTAAAGCTTCATAAATTCGCGGTTGAATTGGCCCAACCATCATTTTTACGTTAGTTTCTAGTGCGTCACTCAACTGCTGCACTCGCCCTTTCTTCAACTCCTGTGAAAAATCGAGCACCTTCTGCACGTGGTAAGCAATTAATAACTCTGCCTGAACGTAAGCGTTATCTGGCTCAATTTCTAAAATGTTTTCCATCAAGTTGACGCCTTGGCGAAACTGCTTGGCATCCGAGACATTGAGATAATGGTTAGCTTGAACAAACAGCTCCAAAGCATCTGGGTTAATTGGCATTCCCGCCACCAGCATCGTGGATTTCAGCTTGGCATCCGGTACTTTCAGGACTTGCATCAAGTCTAACGACGCTTGTTGAAGCACTGTCTTTAAATGGCTGCTGGTTAACGCGTATTGACGACTAAACAACACCTTTTCAGATGAGTTATTGCGATATTCCACCTCTAAAAAGCTGCCACCGTCATTTTCACGAACCCGCACCACAACCGATTTGCCCGGCACAATGCCAGAAGTAAACGACGCCTTCTTTAGCATGACTCGGTAATCACTGACTTGAGCAATGTCAGACATCAACTTTTGGGCAAACCCGTCTGCCAAGTCATAGCTTAACCCTTCGCTCGTGAAGTTATCTTGAAACTTGAATTCGATAAGGTGAGTATCGATGGCTTGCGTGATGCGCACTTCTGACTGCTTGTAGGTAAACACGCCCATCACCACAACCAAGACACTGATCCAGATGAAGTTCATGATCCCCAGGCGCCACGGACTGATTTTATTTTTTTTCTGAGGGGCCTTTTTCTCTTTAGACATCTCACAGACCGCGCGAGTCAGAGGACCTGCAGGAAAGGTGACGGCAGGTGCGATAGGTAGAGTATCTTCTTCTGGTTCTTCAACAATAGGAGGAAGAGTTTCTGAATCACAATGACGACTTGCGAGGAATTCCTCGAGTGTCATTGGGGTCACATTCGCCACCAGCTTGTAACCACGTTTCGGCACTGTAATGACGTAGCTGGTATTTTCTTCCCGACCGTCCCGCAGTAATTTACGTAACTCAAAAATGGACTGAGTCACCACTTGATCGGTCACAATCGCCCCTGCCCAAACGTATTGGATCAATTCCTCACGATTGAACACCTCATTCGCATGCTCCGCTAGGAAATGCAGAAGATTAATTAAGCGTGGCTCAACAGTAACTTCCCTATCTTGTCGATACAGCTTATTTTCATCAACGCTTAAAACCCAGTCATTGATTTGAAAATAGACTCCAACCATGTATGAAAACTCTCGTATCTACAGACAGCGCTACGGCAGGAATCAAACAATGGTCAATTCCTACAGGTAACTAAAGGCGAGATTATAGGTGGGAAAACGGCGTGCACCTAGAAAAGCAAGCCGCCAAAAATGCAAACTTAAGTTAAGTGATGCAGAAATGAGACTACTCAAGTGCTGCAAGGATAGAACAATGAGTAGCATCATCGTCCGTATGACCGCAGCAAGCATCATTGATCTTCTTCAAAGCTCGACGAATTTTCGTTAGCTCGTTAATTTTTCCATCAATCAGCTCTAACTTAGCAGAAGTAATAGCTTTAACCTCTGCACAGCTGTGTTCTGTTGCTTCTAGTTTGATTTCTAGTAGCTCTTTAATCTCATCCAAGCTCAGGCCCAGCTCTTTACCTTTAAGGATGAAGTGTACCTGCTTTTGATTCTCTTCATTGTAGAGACGATAACCTGATTCACTTCGACCTGCGGGCTTTATCAGCGCGTTTTTCTCATAAAAACGCAGCGTATCTGCCGTCACACCACAACGTTTTGCCAGTTCACCTATCTGAAACATAACTTTCCCTATTAACTATCTCGTTACTTTTAAAGCTAAAGAACCTCTTTTTCACAATTATTTTTGAGATGCCAAACGATTGCGCGAGCTTTTTTGTAATAAATTGGTTAGAATACGCGCCATCAAATGTGGAGACTGTTTTCTAACCAGAAAACATCCGGCAAAGGTCTTTACCAAAACTGGCCAATATTTTACCCCAAGAGGTAAAAACAAGTTCATTTTTGGCAAACATCTTTAACTCCGTGAATTTGAGGAAAATGGAAGCATGAATAACGCTCGTCCTATTCGCCGTGCGCTTATCAGCGTATCAGACAAAACAGGTATTGTTGAGTTTGCACAAGCTCTTGCTGAGCGCGGTGTCGATATCCTATCTACTGGTGGTACAGCACGCCTACTTGCCGAACAAGGCATCGCAGTAACAGAAGTCTCTGACTACACAGGTTTCCCAGAAATGATGGACGGCCGCGTTAAAACGCTTCACCCGAAAGTTCACGGTGGTGTGCTTGGTCGTCGTGGTCAAGATGACGACGTGATGGCAAAACATGGCATCAATCCAATCGACATGGTCGTTGTTAACCTATACCCATTCGCAGAAACCGTTGCAAAAGAAGGCTGTACACTAGCTGACGCGGTTGAAAACATCGATATCGGCGGCCCAACGATGGTTCGCTCTGCAGCGAAAAACCACAAAGACGTGACTATCGTTGTGAACGCTCATGATTACGACCGCGTTATCGCTGAAATGGACGAGAACGAGAAATCTCTAACACTAGAGACTCGTTTCGACCTTGCTATCGCAGCATTTGAACACACTGCGGCTTACGATGGCATGATCGCAAACTACTTCGGCACCATGGTTCCATCTTACGGTGAGAACAAAGAAGGTGATGAAGAGTCTAAATTCCCACGTACTTTCAATCAGCAATTCGAGAAGAAGCAAGACATGCGCTACGGTGAGAACAGCCACCAAGCCGCAGCTTTCTACGTGGAAGCCAATCCACAAGAAGCGTCTGTTTCTACTGCTCGCCAAATCCAAGGTAAAGCTCTTTCTTACAACAACATCGCAGACACGGACGCCGCACTTGAGTGTGTGAAAGAGTTCAACGAGCCAGCATGTGTGATCGTAAAACACGCGAACCCATGTGGTGTAGCTCTGGGTAAGGACATTCTAGAAGCGTACAACCGCGCTTACCAAACTGACCCAACATCAGCGTTCGGCGGCATCATCGCATTCAACCAAGAGCTAGATGCTGAAACAGCAACCGCTATTGTTGAGCGTCAATTCGTTGAAGTAATCATTGCTCCCTCTGTTTCTGCTGAAGCGATTGAAGTCGTTGCGGCGAAGAAGAACGTACGTCTACTAGAGTGTGGCGAGTGGTCAACGAAGACAACGGGCTTTGACGTGAAACGCGTCAACGGTGGTCTACTGGTTCAAGATCGCGACCAAGGCATGGTAAGACTAGACGACCTTAAAGTGGTTTCTAAGCGTCAACCGACAGAAGAAGAGCTGAAAGATGCGCTGTTCTGCTGGAAAGTAGCGAAATACGTGAAATCTAACGCGATCGTTTACGCAAAAGGCGACATGACTATCGGTGTGGGCGCAGGCCAAATGAGCCGCGTTTACTCAGCGAAAATTGCCGGCATCAAAGCCGCAGATGAAGGCTTAGAAGTTGCCGGTAGCGTAATGGCATCTGACGCTTTCTTCCCATTCCGCGACGGTATCGATGCCGCAGCAGAAGCCGGCATTAAGTGCGTAATTCAACCAGGTGGCTCTATGCGTGACGACGAAGTTATCGCAGCAGCAGATGAGCACGGTATGGCGATGATCTTCACGGGTATGCGTCACTTCCGCCACTAATTTCCTCATCGTATTTGGCACTGTGGCATTGTTAACTGCTTTCGGCCACCCCGGTTACGTAGCTGGCTATGTTTCCGGGATGGGCTCAATTGCTGCCTAGCCACATCATCAAATACTTTGAGTAAACAGTATTTATAAGATTAAGGATTTTCATATGCGAGTTTTAATCATTGGTTCAGGCGGTCGTGAACATGCGCTAGGCTGGAAAGCAGCGCAAAACCCAAATGTTGAGACTATTTTCATTGCTCCAGGCAACGCAGGTACGGCACTAGAGCCAAAACTAGAGAACGTAAACATCGATGTAGAAGACATCGCTGGCCTTGTTGCTTTCGCCAAAGAGAAGGCGATTGAACTGACTATCGTTGGCCCTGAAGCACCACTGGTTATTGGTGTGGTGGATGCGTTCCGCGAAGCGGGCTTACCAATCTTTGGCCCTACCCAAGCCGCAGCGCAGCTTGAAGGCTCTAAAGCGTTTACTAAAGACTTCCTTGCTCGTCACCAAATCCCAACCGGTGCATACGCAAACTTCACAGAAATTGAACCAGCGCTTGCTTACGTGCGTGAGCAAGGTGCGCCGATTGTGGTGAAAGCCGACGGCCTTGCGGCTGGTAAAGGCGTGATTGTGGCAATGACGCTAGAAGAAGCCGAAGACGCAATCAAAGACATGCTAGCTGGCAACGCATTTGGTGACGCAGGCAGCCGCGTGGTTATCGAAGAGTTCCTAGATGGCGAAGAAGCAAGCTTCATCGTGATGGTGGATGGTGAGAACGTTCTGCCAATGGCCACCAGCCAAGACCACAAACGCGTAGGTGACAAAGATACAGGTCCTAACACTGGTGGCATGGGCGCGTACTCGCCAGCTCCTGTGGTAACACCAGAAATTCACAACCGCATCATGGAAGAAGTCATTTACCCAACGGTACGTGGCATGGCGTCTGAAGGTAACCCATACACAGGTTTCCTATACGCGGGTCTGATGATCGACAAAGATGGTACGCCTAAAGTGATCGAGTACAACTGCCGCTTCGGTGATCCAGAGACACAACCAATCATGATGCGTATGGAATCGGATCTGGTTGATCTTTGCTTGGCTGCGATTGACCAAAAACTGGATCAAGTTGAATCAAAATGGGATCCACGTGCGTCGATTGGTATCGTACTCGCAGCCGGTGGTTACCCAGCAGCGTACAACAAAGGCGATGTGATCTCTGGTCTGCCACAAGTTGAAATTGAAGGCGAGAAAGTCTTCCACGCGGGTACAGACAATAAAGATGGCAACATCGTAACAAACGGCGGTCGTGTTCTTTGTGCAACCGCACTTGGCAATAGCGTATCAGAAGCGCAGCAACGCGCTTACGAGCTTGCGAAACAGATCAGTTGGGACGGCATGTTCCATCGCAGTGACATCGGCTACCGTGCGATTGCACGTGAGCAAGAAAAATAAAAACAACTTAAGTTGGCTAAAAAACAAAAGGCGCATTCAGCGCCTTTTTTATTACTCTGTCAGTTAGTAAGTCTCACCAAGCTTACTCAGCGAGTAATGCTGGTCGTGGTACACAATCAAAGTCATCATCATTGAGCATCAACAGTTCATCAACCGTTGCTTTATTTCGTGACTGCTTGCCGACAAAAGCCACGTAACTGTCTACAGATGAGAGACGCTCGATAATAAATTTTGGCAACGTCTGATTAAACTCGAGTGTCGAGAACGCTTTACCTTTGCAGGTTTCAAACGATTGGCCATTCCAATAACCTTGAATGAGGCTCTGACTGTTACGAGACTGCGCCTTAACCGACGCGACTACATCATTCGCTTCTGTCTTGTAACGTTCTAATTGTTCATGCTGAAGTGGTAAGACTTTACGATTAACGCGATATTGTTGGTAAACCGCTTCGCCATCTTTATTAAAACGGATGTGGATTTGAAAAGGCACCAACTCTTGCTTGGTATCAACTTGCTCACCTTTTCGAATCAACTCTCGAAGCTCACCTTCATCCCAACGGTAGTCACTTTGAAACCAGCCATTATCCCCCATCGTTACGTAATCAGCAGCCGTACTCACGCGAGTGAGTTTCTCAGTCATCCAGTACAAGCTACTTGCGTCTCCAGCAACTTTGCCGCCAGAGAAGTGAGTGAATTGTTCTAAATTAGGAGTTTCAACCGACGAACAGCCAAAAAGGGTAAAGCTAGATAAGAGAAGTGAAGCGAGTAGATGTTTTTTCATGAAGTTGCACCGAGGCAGGATACCTCGGTGCATTCTAACTTAGTTTACTGATTCTTTCAGCGCTTTACCTGCTACGAATGCAGGTACGTTAGCTGCTGCGATTTGAATCTCGTCACCAGTCTTAGGGTTACGACCAGTACGTGCAGCGCGGTGGTTTACTTTGAATGTACCAAAACCAATTAGTTGAACTTGGTCACCCTCTTTAAGTGCACCAGTTACACCATCAAGAGTCGCTTCAAGAGCAGCTTTTGCTTGTGCTTTTGATAGGTCTGCTTTCTCTGCGATAAAGTCGATTAATTGGGTCTTGTTCATTAGGTTTCCCTTCTCATAGGTTATCGAATTCGTCTCACTCTAAAACATAAATGCCCCATCTGGCAAAGGTTTGTAAGCGATCTTTCGATTTTCTGACGTACTTTTAGCCATAATATGAGTAATAACTCACAATTTGTTACCACATACCCCCTGAAAACCCTTGCTTTCCAAGGTATTTGGACCAATTTATAAGGCACTTTTGCGGTTATAATAGCTGCAAATAACCATTATCAAACTACATTCAAGGGCAACTATGCTGCTGTTATCCATTTATATCTCTATTGCAATCGGCATTTCGTTTATCTGTTCGGTGCTGGAGGCGGTACTGCTGAGTATCAGTCCGAGCTACATTGCGCAGCTCAATCAACAGGGGCATCCCGCAGCTGGGCAACTGGCTAAGCTAAAATCAGATATCGACCGACCATTGGCATCCATTCTAACTCTAAATACCATTGCTCATACCATCGGCGCGGCCACTGCTGGTGCACAAGCTGCGGTGGTATTTGGTAGCGAAGCGTTAGGTATCTTTTCGGCAGTGCTCACACTGGCGATCTTGGTACTTTCAGAGATCGTACCGAAAACAATTGGCGCAACTTACTGGCGTCAATTGGCGCCAACCGCGGCAGTCGCATTACGCTGGATGGTATGGGCGTTAACGCCATTCGTATGGTTTTCAGAGCAAATCACCAAGCGTCTTGCTCGTAACCACGAAGCTCCGAAAATGCGTGATGAACTGTCTGCAATGGCGATTCTGGCACGTGAAAGCGGTGAATTTGCCGAGGGTGAATCAAAAATATTAAGCAACTTGCTTGGCATCCAAGATGTACCTGTAACGCAGGTTATGACGCCACGTCCTGTGGTATTCCGTATTGATGCCACGATGACCATCAATGAGTTCCTAGAAAAACACAAGGATACACCTTTCTCCCGCCCATTGGTTTATAGCGAGCAGAAAGACAATATCATTGGTTTTGTGCACCGCCTTGAGTTGTTCAAACTCCAACAATCAGGTTGTGGACAGAAACAACTGGGAGCAATCATGCGCCCGATTCAAGTGGTGCTAAACAACACGACGTTACCGAAAGTGTTTGACCAGATGATGACTCATCGCCTACAGCTGGCACTTGTCGTTGACGAATACGGTACTGTGCAAGGCTTGGTGACGTTGGAAGATATCTTTGAACACCTCGTGGGTGAAGAAATCATCGATGAAGCGGATAAAAGTACCGACATGCAAGAGCTGGCTTACCAACGCTGGGAAAGTTGGAAAGAGATGCACGGCGTAATCGAAAGCCGCGATGACGATGAAGAAGAGGAAGAACTGGAGAAGCATCACAAGGAGCCAGAAACTCAAGAAGTGACAAAACCAGACTCTAAAGAATCGTAATCAGCATTGGGCATAACCGCTCAAACGCCCAAACAAAAAGGCATCCATTTAGGATGCCTTTTTTCTATCTATTCAACGATTAAAGTGCGATACCGATATTGCTCACGCCTTCTTCACGTAACTCTTCACGTAAATCTTTAATCAAGCTGATGTCACGCTCTACCGCTTCACGCAGTGGACGGAAAATAGCCCACTGCACGTCCCATTCTTCACATACGGCTTCATTTTCTTTCTGGTTGTCGTTGGTGATTGGCTCTGCACCTTGCGCTTGCTCTAGATCAGCAACGGTTTGTACCGACTGTTGGCTCACTTTAAGCATTGAATCGAAAAGGTAGTCGCGGTCCAATAGACCATGCAGTAACGTAGACAAACCCTGACACGCGTCCATCGCTGGGTAAACGCCGTAAAAATCGAACTCATCCGCACTTGGGAACAACTCTTCTAACTTCTCTAATTGACGTTCGAAGTTAATTTTCGCGTTCTTAACTGTCAAAATTTCCCATACACTATCAAGAATCGCTCGGTAAGCACGCGGGTCAGCAAATTCTGTGTTCTCACAAAACATCGCATAGTTTGGATACATGCGTTCACACAGACACGCCATAAAGGTAATTTGTTGCCAAGGTTCTAGTTTTTCTAAACGAACCTGAAGAGGATTCTTAAGCATAGTCACTCAATCATTGAAGAAAAAAACAGCGAAAGTGTACTTGATTCATCACAGGGAAAAAAGTTAATGCCGCATTCAAATCAGATTTTCCTGCTCTCAGAGCATCGTGACACCTACGAAACGTTATTGACGGAGAGAAAGCTACCAGATCTGAGCATCACTGATAAGCCAGAGGAAGCTCAAATAGTTCTTGCCGATCCGCCATTACTATCCAATAGATTAGACGAGTTTTCACAGCTTGGGTGGGTACAATCGACATTCGCCGGCGTCAATGCACTAATGCTACCTAACCTTCGTCAGGACTACACCCTGACCAATGTTCGAGGCATCTTTGGCCCACTGATTGCCGAATATGTGCTGGGGTACAGTATTGCCCATTACCGCCACTTCAACCGATACCACCAGCAACAACAAAACAAACGATGGCAGCCTCATCTCTATACATCATTACAAAGTAAAACCATGGTGATTCTCGGTACTGGTAGCATTGGGTGTTATTTGGGCAACGCAGCTAAAGCAATGGGAATAAAAACCATCGGTATGAACCGCACAGGTATTCCGACCTCAGGTGGTGAATTTAATCAGACCTTTCATATCAGTGAACTAAGTAAGGCATTTGAACAAGCCGACATTGTTGTGAATACCCTACCAAGTACACCGGAGACGCAACAGTTACTTAATCGTCAAACACTCAGCCATCTAAACAAGGCGTTATTATTCAACGTGGGTCGCGGCGACGTACTGGATGAGGCAGGGTTGCTCTTCGCTCTGAAAAACCGTTGGGTAGAACACGCCTTCTTAGATGTGTTTGAGCAAGAACCGCTATCGGTAGAACATCCGTTTTGGAAACTTCCGCAAGTAACCATCACCCCTCACATCGCGGCGTTAAGTTTCCCCGAGCAAGTGATCGAGATTTTTGCTGACAACTATCTACACTGGCGCGATGGATTTTCATTAAATTATCAAGTGGATTTCGAAAAGGGTTACTAAGAATGTCGTTAGACGAGCTATTGCAGCAAGTGAGGGCCTGCCAGATCTGCGCGGATAATTTACCTTTGGGCGCAAACCCTGTCGTACAAGCAGCAAAAGGGGCACGCATCCTAATCATCGGTCAGGCCCCAGGCACACGTGTACACAAAACTTCGATACCTTGGAATGACCCAAGTGGTGATCGATTACGCCAATGGCTCGATATCGACAAAGACGTTTTCTACGACCCAAATAAAATTGCCATTGTCCCAATGGGATTCTGTTATCCAGGCAAAGGGAACTCTGGTGATTTACCGCCTCGCAAAGAGTGTGCGCCCACTTGGCATAAAAAGATTCTTGAGCAGCTGCCCAATATAGAACTCACTCTACTAATTGGTCAGTACTCGCAGCAGTACTACCTGACCAATAAGCCCAAAACGCTCACGCAAACCGTTCAGCAATGGCAGGATTGGGAACCTGATTTTATCCCGCTTCCTCATCCTTCTCCACGCAATACATTGTGGTTAAAGAAGAATCCTTGGTTTGAATCTGAAGTCGTGCCATACCTTAAAAAACGCGTTCACTCGATGCTTTAGGTTACCCATGATCTAATTGCTTTTTTATCTGTACAAGAAAATAAGCACACAAACACAAAACCGATAAGCTGTTGTTTATAATAAGATAAAACAATAATCGTACAGACCAAATAGTAATTAGATCATAGTAGGCCAAATACTACTAGAGCTGTACAGCCTTGAGTTTCAGATAAAAAATTGAATTTTAGGTAAAAAAATACCGGCACTGAATGCCGGCATTTGATTGCAAAAAATCTAACTTACTTGTGGTATGGCTTAGATAACTCGTGTACCGCTTCCACAAACACGCCCGCGTTTTCTGGCGGTACATCCAAGTGGATACCATGGCCTAGGTTGAACACATGACCAGTACCCGTATCACCAAAGCCTTCTAGGATATCCGATACTTCTTCACGGATGCGCTCTGGTGAAGCGTAAAGCATGGATGGGTCCATGTTACCTTGCAGCGCCACTTTATCACCGATACGTGCTTTCGCGTCTGCAATGTTGATTGTCCAGTCTAGACCAACCGCATCACAGCCCGTTGCTGCGATTTGCTCAAGCCACATACCGCCATTCTTAGTAAACAGTGTGACTGGCACGCGACGACCATCGTTTTCACGAATCAGAGCATCTACAATCTTGTGCATGTATTGCAGTGAGAACAGGTTGTAGTCACGAGGCGTCAGTACGCCACCCCATGTGTCAAATACCATTACCGACTGCGCGCCTGCTTTAATTTGCGCGTTTAGGTACTCGATAACGCTGTCTGCTAGCTTATCTAGAAGTAAGTGCAGAGTTTGTGGTTCCGCGTACATCATCTTCTTGATCTTGGTAAACGCTTTAGAGCTACCACCTTCGATCATGTACGTCGCAAGAGTCCAAGGACTACCAGAAAAACCAATCAGCGGCACTTCACCCTTCAGGTCTTTACGGATCTGGCGTACTGCGTTCATTACGTATTGCAGTTCACCTTCTGGATCAGGCAAACCAATTTTTTCCACGTCAGCTTTGCATGTAATTGGGTTATCAAAAACAGGTCCTTCACCCGCAGCAAAACGCAAACCAAGCCCCATGGCATCTGGAATCGTTAAGATGTCCGAGAATAAGATCGCGGCATCAAGAGGAAAACGGCGTAATGGTTGAAGTGTCACTTCGGATGCTAATTCTGCATTTCGACACAAAGACATGAAATCACCCGCTTCTGCACGAGTCGCTTTGTATTCTGGTAGGTAACGACCTGCCTGGCGCATCATCCATACTGGCGTGTAATCTACCGGCTCTTTTAAAAGCGCACGCAGATAACGATCATTTTTTAATTCAGTCATTCCGTAATTCCAACTGTTAGGCTTTCTGTGAAAGGGGGTATTCTATCACTGATTTAAGTCCAATAGCTGTGTGCTTTGCAACCTGGATCAAGTTATTAACTTTTAAATCAATGCTTAATTTGCACCCAATCGGTATCAGTGTTAAAAATTTGTTCGCTAGCGAAAACTACAATTATAAACTGAGTACCCGGTACTCAGCATCTCATAACGACATCTTACTTACCCCCTCCCTCTCGGAGGGTTTTTTTATCTATTTATCAGATAATTAGAGTCTATATCTTTCAGCGTTTGTTCGATAAGCGCTCTTGCAATCGTTCCTTTAGGCGCAACAGGCGGCATCTCATCGATACCAAACCATTGTGCATCAGACAACTCAGTGTAGTCTGGAATTAACTCTCCCGATTCATAGTCAGCTAAAAACCCCATCATCATGCTCGATGGGAAAGCCCAAGGCTGGCTGCCAAAGTAACGAATATTTTTAACGAGAATTCCCGTTTCTTCATGAATTTCTCGAGCCACACACTCTTCCAATGTCTCACCGACTTCTAAGAAGCCAGCAATAACCGTATACATACCATTTCGATGCCTTGGATGTTGGGCTAATAAGATCTGATTTTCTTTACGTACAGCAACGATAATACACGGAAATATTCGAGGATAATGGAGGGTACGGCATTCGCCACACTGCATAGCTAACTGGTTATTATTAAGAAAGTTTCTTCCACCGCACTGTGGGCAAAAACGCAGACTTTGCGTCATGTGCCCATACTGAACCGCTTTACTTAACAACATAAATAATGGCTCAGGAAAATGCAGGCAGTCACGCAGTGAGACTAATGGTAGATCATGCTCCAGATCAGACAAATTAAGCCACATGACGGGCGAACCAGAATACTCACCAATGGGCCTTGCACTCACTTCAGGCAGTGATAACTGCTCTGCAGACCCGAAAGGCACAGCACCATCCACCAGCCAAATTTCACTTCCTGCAACAACACACCAGTATGCATTTATCGCGCGGTTAACATCACCTTTTCTTAACATTACACCATCCCTTTGCTTGAAGTTCGTTCATTTTACTGGCAATCTAATTTCATACTAGAGTTTGTCGTTAAGTAAATTCGCACTCTAAATTCTAGTAAGGACAAGAGTTTGTAATAACTTTACTAACTTTGCTTTGCAAAGGATACGTTCGCCAACAGGCGATCAGATCATGAGGGCATGGTCATGCTAAAAAAATTCAAACAAACACAAGACCAGTGGGGTGGCTCAAGTGATGTCATTGATCACTGGTTAGAGACAAGACAATCCCTGATTGTTGAATATTGTAAGCTTGCAGCACTGCAACCTTGTTCGAAAACCAATGTTATTGAACTCCCATCTCCTTCCGAATTGCAGGATTTCTGTCAGCATCTCGTTGATTACATCTCCGAGGGCCATTTTAAAATCTATGACATGGTTATGGATCGCTGGAAAGCGACTGGCTTTGTCGTGACCAATGAAATCAATCAAACTTATGGTCAAATAGTCCTGACAACTGAACCACTATTGAACTTTAACGATAAGTACTCAGAAGTTACTGAAGATGATGAATTAGATGATTTCGATTCTGATATGTGTCTCATTGGCGAAATTCTTGAGACTCGATTTGAAGTCGAGGACTATCTGATACAGCAGATCGCAGAAAGTCTGTCTATGCCCCCAGGGGCTTAGTGTTTGCGAATATTCAGAGACTGAAGGATAGAAAAGACTGACGATCATCGTCGGTCTTTTTTGTTTCTAGCCTTATCACTATTACCTTCTCTAAGAACCCTCTCGAAGAAAAAGGCAGGATAAAAACTAAAAAGGCACCCGAAGGTGCCTTTTTTCTTAAGCTTCTAATGATTACTCGTTAAATGGCTTACTCTTCAGAAGAGAAACCAGCGTTTAGAAGTGCCGCTAGGTTGTCCGTTGCTTGCTCAGCAGAAGGACCATCTTGCGCTTCAGAACGTTTAGCTTGACGCTCTTGGTGGTATGCGAAACCAGTACCAGCTGGGATCAGACGACCAACAATTACGTTCTCTTTCAGACCACGTAGGTCGTCACGCTTACCAGAAACTGCTGCTTCTGTTAGTACGCGAGTTGTCTCCTGGAACGATGCCGCAGAGATGAACGACTCAGTCGCTAGAGATGCTTTAGTGATACCTAGTAGTTCACGTTCGAAACGTGCAGGCTCTTTGCCTTCAGCTTCTAGGTTACGGTTAGCAATCTTAACTTGTGAGTACTCAATCTGCTCACCAGGTAGGAACTCAGAGTCACCAGAGTGAGTAATAGTACACTTACGTAGCATCTGACGAACGATAGTTTCAATGTGCTTATCGTTAATCTTAACGCCTTGTAGACGGTAAACTTCCTGTACTTCGTTAGCAATGTACTGCGTTACCGCGTGTACGCCACGTAGACGTAGGATGTCGTGTGGAGACTCTGGACCATCTGCGATCACGTCACCACGTTCAACTTTTTCACCTTCGAATACGTTCAACTGACGATGCTTAGGAATCATCTCTTCGTAAGCTTCACCGCTTTCACGTGTGATCACTAGGCGACGTTTACCTTTGGTCTCTTTACCGAAGCTCACAGTACCTGTGTGCTCAGCAAGGATTGCAGGCTCTTTCGGCTTACGTGCTTCAAATAGGTCAGCAACTCGTGGAAGACCACCGGTGATATCTTTGTTACCGCCAGACTTCTGAGGAATACGTGCTAGTGTCGCACCAACACCTACAGCTGCGCCATCTTCGATGTTCACAATCGCTTTACCAGGTAGGAAGTAGTGAGCTGGCATATCAGTACCAGGGATCATTACATCGTTACCTTGCTCATCAACAAGTTTGATAGCTGGACGCATATCTTTACCTGCTGAAGGGCGAGCTGCTGGGTCAGTTACTTCGCTTGAAGATAGACCAGTTAGGTCATCAGTTTGACGAGATACTGTTACGCCGTCGATCATATCTACAAACTGGATTCGACCTGCTACCTCAGTAATGATAGGTAGTGTGTGCGCTTCCCAGTTTGCAACTGTTTCGCCAGCTTGAACTGTATCGCCATCGCCTTTGCTTAGTAGCGTACCGTAAGGCAGTTTGTGTTTCTCTTTCGTACGACCAAACTCATCAATAATAGTTAGCTCTGTCGCACGAGAAGTGATAACGATCTTACCGTCATCTGCTAGTACAGATTTAGCGTTGTGTAGCTTGATAGAACCGTTGTTCTTAACTTGAACACTGTTCTCTGCCGCTGCTGTCGATGCTGCACCACCGATGTGGAACGTACGCATGGTAAGCTGTGTACCTGGTTCACCGATAGACTGAGCAGCGATAACACCTACTGCTTCACCTTGGTTCACTAGGTGACCACGTGCTAGGTCACGACCGTAACACTGTGCACAACAACCGAAGTCAGAATCACACGTTACTACAGAGCGCACTTTCATGCTGTCTACTGAGTTCTCTTCCATGATTTGACACCACTTCTCATCGATCAGGGTGTTACGTGGAATAAGAACGTCTTCAGTGCCAGGTTTTAGTACGTCTTCAGCAACAACACGACCAAGAGCAAGCTCAGAAAGTGCAACTTTAACATCACCACCCTCGATGTGAGGCATCATGTCAACACCCTCGTGAGTGCCACAGTCATGTTCAGTTACAACAACATCTTGAGCAACGTCTACCAGACGACGAGTTAGGTAACCCGAGTTCGCTGTTTTCAGTGCCGTATCCGCAAGACCCTTACGAGCACCGTGCGTTGAGATAAAGTACTGAAGTACGTTTAGACCTTCTTTAAAGTTCGCTGTGATCGGCGTTTCGATGATTGAGCCATCTGGACGCGCCATCAGACCACGCATACCCGCAAGCTGACGAATCTGTGCTGCAGAACCACGAGCGCCCGAGTCCGCCATCATGTAGATGCTGTTGAATGACTCTTGCTGTTCCTCTTCACCGTCACGGTTAACTACCGTTTCAGATGAAAGGTTTTCCATCATTGCTTTCGCAACACGGTCGTTGGTCGATGCCCAGATATCGATAACTTTGTTGTAGCGTTCGCCCGCAGTAACAAGACCTGATTGGTACTGTTCCTGGATTTCACGTACTTCTTCTTCCGCTTCTGCGATTTCAGTGTACTTAGCTGCTGGTACAACCATATCGTCGATACCAACAGATACACCAGAAAGTGCCGCGTACGCAAAACCGGTGTACATGATTTGGTCAGCGAAGATTACTGTGTCTTTCAGACCTAGTTTACGGTACGCCTCGTTAAGTAGGTTAGAGATTTGCTTCTTACCTAGCTTTTGGTTAACGATGCTGTACGGTAGACCAGCTGGCACGATTTGCCATAGCATTGCACGACCAACAGTGGTGTCTACCATCTTGGTTTCTGTAGTGCTGTTGCCGTCTTCGTCTACAACAGTTTCTGTAATACGTACTTTAACGCGTGCGTGAAGCTCAGCTTGTTTAGTGCGGTATGCTTTCTCAGCCTCTTCTGGGCCAGAAAGGTACATGCCTTCACCTTTCACGTTGATCTTTTCACGAGTCATGTAGTACAGACCCAATACAACGTCCTGAGAAGGTACGATGATCGGATCACCTGACGCTGGCGACAGAATGTTGTTTGTCGACATCATCAGAGTACGAGCTTCAAGCTGAGCCTCTAGAGTTAGAGGTACGTGAACCGCCATTTGGTCACCATCGAAGTCCGCGTTGTACGCCGCACATACAAGTGGGTGTAGCTGAATCGCTTTACCTTCGATTAGTACTGGTTCGAACGCCTGGATACCGAGACGGTGAAGTGTCGGTGCACGGTTCAATAGTACTGGGTGTTCACGGATTACTTCGTCTAGGATATCCCAAACGACCGCTTCTTCACGCTCTACCATTTTCTTAGCAGCTTTGATTGTAGTCGCAAGACCACGAGTCTCTAGCTTGCTGTAGATGAATGGTTTGAATAGCTCAAGTGCCATCTTCTTAGGAAGACCACACTGGTGTAGACGAAGGTATGGACCTACTGTGATTACAGAACGGCCAGAGTAGTCTACACGTTTACCTAGAAGGTTCTGACGGAAACGACCTTGTTTACCCTTGATCATATCAGCAAGAGATTTCAGAGGACGCTTGTTAGAACCTGTGATCGCACGACCACGACGACCGTTATCTAGTAGCGCATCAACAGACTCTTGCAGCATACGTTTTTCGTTACGTACGATGATGTCCGGAGCAGCGAGCTCTAGAAGACGCTTCAAACGGTTGTTACGGTTGATCACACGACGGTATAGATCGTTTAGATCAGAAGTCGCAAAGCGACCGCCATCTAGTGGTACTAGAGGACGTAGATCTGGCGGAAGTACTGGAAGTACAGTCAGGATCATCCACTCTGGGTTGTTACCCGATGCGATGAACGCTTCTACCAGCTTAAGACGCTTAGTTACTTTCTTACGCTTAGTTTCAGAGTTTGTTGTCTCTAACTCTTCACGCATTTGTTCTGCTTCAGCGTGCATATCCATAGAACCTAGTAGGTCCTTGATAGCTTCTGCACCCATCTTAGCAGTGAACTCGTCACCCCACTCTTCTAGACGATCTAGATACTCTTCTTCAGTAAGCATCTGACCTTTTTCTAGATCAGTCATACCTGGTTCTGTTACTACGTACATTTCGAAGTAAAGAACACGTTCGATATCACGTAGAGGGATATCCATCAGTAGACCGATACGAGACGGTAGCGATTTTAGGAACCAGATGTGAGCTACTGGTGAAGCAAGTTCAATGTGGCCCATACGGTCACGACGAACTTTAGTTTGTGTAACTTCTACACCACACTTCTCACAGATAACACCACGGTGCTTCAGGCGCTTGTACTTACCACAAAGACATTCGTAGTCTTTAACTGGACCAAAGATACGCGCACAGAACAGACCATCGCGTTCAGGTTTGAACGTACGATAGTTGATCGTTTCAGGTTTTTTAACTTCACCAAAAGACCATGAACGGATCATGTCTGGTGAAGATAGACCGATTTTGATTGCATCAAATTCTTCGGTCTTATGCTGTGCTTTTAGAAAGTTTAATAAGTCTTTCACAATCAGCTCCTGTAAGGAGTTAAAAGGAGCTCACTCGCTAAAGTGAGCACCTTCTTCCAAATAATCGCTTTGATTCTCTCGACTTTCATCAAGAGAGAAAAGGATTACTCTTCGTCTTCTAGCTCGATGTTGATACCTAGCGAGCGGATCTCTTTCAACAGTACGTTGAACGATTCTGGCATGCCAGGTTCCATGCTGTGGTTACCGTCTACGATGTTTTTGTACATCTTAGTACGGCCGTTAACGTCATCCGACTTAACCGTTAGCATTTCTTGTAGCGTGTAAGCAGCACCGTATGCTTCTAGTGCCCATACTTCCATCTCACCGAAACGCTGACCACCGAACTGAGCTTTACCACCTAGTGGCTGCTGAGTTACTAGGCTGTACGAACCAGTTGAACGAGCGTGCATCTTATCATCAACAAGGTGGTTCAGTTTCAGCATGTACATGTAACCAACAGTTACAGGACGCTCAAACGCATCACCTGTACGACCATCAAATAGCGTTAGCTGACCTGATGTTGGTAGATCTGCTAGCTCAAGAAGTGCTTTGATTGACTCTTCTGGAGCGCCATCAAATACAGGAGTCGCGATTGGTAGACCGCCACGCAAGTTCTTGATAAGAGTACGTACTTCACCATCAGACAGAGAAGCAATATCTACTTTCTGGCGAGTGTCGCCTAGGTCGTAAACTTTTTGTAGGAACTCGCGGAATTTCGCTAGTTCTTGCTGCTCTTTAACCATCTGGTTGATCTTGTCACCGATACCTTTCGCTGCCAGACCTAAGTGTACTTCTAGGATCTGACCGATGTTCATACGCGAAGGTACACCCAGTGGGTTAAGTACGATGTCTACAGGCTGACCTTTTTCATCGTATGGCATGTCTTCAACAGGGTTGATCTTAGAGATTACACCCTTGTTACCGTGACGACCCGCCATCTTATCACCAGGCTGAATGCGACGTTTAACCGCTAGGTAAACCTTAACGATCTTCAGTACGCCAGGTGCTAAATCATCACCTTGAGTGATCTTACGACGCTTAGTTTCGAACTTCTTATCGAAGTCAGCTTTTAGCTCGTCCCACTGCTCAGCAAGTTGCTCAAGCTGAGTTTGTAGTGCGTCATCTTCTAGCGTTAGTTCTAGCCACTTCTTACGATCAGTCGTGTCTAGTTTCGCTTCAGAGTAACCGCCTTCAATCAATACAGCTTTAACACGGTTTAGAAGACCACCCTCAAGAATCTGGAATTCTTCAGTTAGGTCTTTCTTCGCTTCTTTAAGCTGCATCTGTTCGATTTCAAGCGCACGCTTGTCTTTCTCTACGCCATCGCGAGTGAAGACTTGAACGTCGATGATCGTACCTGATACAGAGTTAGGTACACGTAGTGAAGTATCTTTAACATCAGATGCTTTTTCACCGAAGATTGCACGTAGTAGCTTCTCTTCAGGCGTTAGCTGAGTTTCACCTTTAGGTGTTACTTTACCAACTAGGATGTCGCCACCCTTAACTTCAGCACCGATGTAAACGATACCTGACTCGTCTAGTTTAGACAGAGCAGATTCACCTACGTTTGGAATATCAGCTGTGATCTCTTCAGAACCAAGCTTAGTATCACGCGCCACACAAGTAAGTTCTTGAATGTGGATTGTCGTGAAGCGGTCTTCTTGAACTACGCGCTCAGATACTAAGATCGAGTCTTCGAAGTTGTAACCGTTCCAAGGCATGAACGCGATACGCATGTTTTGACCAAGCGCTAGCTCACCTAGGTCTGTCGAAGGACCATCAGCAAGCACGTCACCGCGTGATACAGGTTCACCTGGCATCACACATGGGCGCTGGTTAATACATGTGTTCTGGTTAGAACGTGTGTATTTAGTTAGGTTGTAGATATCGATACCAGCTTCACCTGGTACTAACTCTTCTTCGTTCACTTTAACAACGATACGAGAAGCATCTACTGACTGAATTACACCACCACGTTTCGCAACTGCAGTTACACCTGAGTCAACGGCTACGTTACGTTCAATACCAGTACCAACAAGCGGTTTGTCCGCTTTCAGTGTCGGAACTGCCTGACGTTGCATGTTCGCACCCATCAATGCACGGTTCGCATCATCGTGTTCTAGGAACGGGATAAGCGATGCAGCGATAGATACAACCTGGTTTGTCGCAACGTCCATGTACTGAGCGTGCTCACGAGGGTGTAGACCAGATTCACCTTTCTGACGAGCTGTGATCAGCTCATCTGCAAAAGTACCATCTTCGTTTAGCTTAGCGTTCGCCTGAGCGATAACGAATTGGCCTTCTTCGATTGCAGATAGGTAATCTACTTCGTCTGTTACTACGCCATCTACAACGCGACGGTATGGTGTCTCTAGGAAACCGTACTCGTTACAACGCGCAAACGCAGATAGAGAGTTGATCAGACCGATGTTTGGACCTTCAGGCGTTTCGATAGGACATAGACGACCGTAGTGAGTTACGTGTACGTCACGTACTTCGAAGCCAGCACGTTCACGAGTTAGACCGCCAGGACCCAATGCAGAAATACGACGCTTGTGCGTTACTTCTGATAGCGGGTTGTTTTGGTCCATGAACTGTGAAAGCTGTGAAGAGCCAAAGAATTCTTTAACTGCCGCAGAAATTGGCTTCGCGTTGATCAAGTCTTGAGGCATGATTGCGTCAAGATCGCCTAGGCTTAGACGCTCTTTAACTGCACGCTCAACACGTACTAGACCTACACGGAACTGGTTCTCAGCCATTTCGCCTACAGAACGGATACGACGGTTGCCTAGGTGGTCGATATCGTCCACTTCGCCCTTACCGTTACGGATCGCGATCAGCTTCTTCATCACTTCGATGATATCAGTTTCATCAAGTGTGCCTTGCTCTTGAGCATCTTCACGGCCGATAGAGCTGTTGAACTTCATACGACCAACAGTCGATAGATCGTAACGCTCTTCAGAGAAGAATAGGCTTTCGAATAGAGCTTCTGCAGCTTCTTTTGTTGGCGGCTCACCAGGGCGCATCATGCGGTAGATTTCTACCAATGCAGAAATACGATCAACCGTGCTGTCGATACGTAGTGTTTCTGACATGAATGGACCGTGGTCTAGATCGTTCGTAAATAGAACTTCTAGCGCTTTGTGGCCAGCCTGAGATAGGTTCGCTAGTGCTTCCAGGCTGATTTCCTGGTTAGCGTTAACAATGATCTCGCCAGTTGCTTCATTGATGTAATCTTTTGATGCAACTTTACCTACGATGTACTCAACTGGTACTTCGATGTGATCAACACCATCTTTTTCTAGTTGGCGGATATGACGAGCTGTTACGCGACGACCTTGCTCAACGTAAACTTTACCATTCGCTTCGATGTCGAACGACGCAGTTTCACCACGTAGACGATCTGGAACCAACTCCATCAATAGAGTTTGGTCTTTCACTTCGAAGTTCACTTTCTCGAAGAAGAGATCTAGGATTTCTTCTGTCGACTTACCTAGTGCACGAAGGATGATCGATGCTGGTAGCTTACGACGGCGGTCGATACGAACGTACAAGTTATCCTTAGGATCAAACTCGAAATCAAGCCATGAACCACGGTAAGGAATAACACGTGCGTTGTATAAAACTTTACCTGAAGAGTGGGTCTTACCCTTATCGCTGTCGAAGAACACGCCTGGGCTTCGGTGCAGCTGGGATACGATAACCCTCTCGGTACCGTTAATTACGAAGGTACCATTGTCTGTCATGAGTGGAATTTCACCCATGTAGACTTCTTGTTCTTTAATGTCTTTTACAGTACCTGCTGGCGCGTCTTTATCAAAGATAACTAGGCGTAGTTTTACACGTAGTGGCTTTGAGTAAGTTACACCGCGGATTTGACATTCTTTAACGTCAAAAACTGGCTCACCAAGACGGTAGCTAACGTATTGCAGCTCAGAATTGCCGTTGTAGCTCTGAATCGGGAATACAGAACGGAAAGCGGCTTCAAGACCGTATTGACCTTCAGGATCCTGTTCGATGAATTTGTCGAACGAATCGAGCTGGATCGATAGCAGGTATGGAATGTCCAAAACTTGTGGACGAGTACCAAAGTCCTTACGGATGCGCTTTTTCTCGGTATAAGAGTAAACCATGGGGTTCCTCAGCTCGCTGATAAGTGACCCAAACTGTCCGCCCGCTCCTAGTTACTTAAGGGGGGGTAAGGGACAGTGACTAATATAGCTGTTTACTGTAGTGACATTTCATTTCGTAAGAATGAAATGTTTTTTGCATGGATATCAGGCGCTTAAACAGCGGGAAAATTCGCCTATACCCTACAGCGCAAAAAGGCCGGTGGTTAAAAAACCACCAGCCAATTAGCCGTTAGGCTAAGAAACTATGCAATAATTACTTAACAGCAACAGTTGCACCAGCTTCTTCTAGCTGAGCTTTAAGAGCTTCAGCTTCTGCTTTCTCAACACCTTCTTTAAGAGGTGCTGGAGCGCCGTCTACAAGAGCTTTAGCTTCTTTAAGACCTAGGCCAGTTGCGCCACGTACTGCTTTGATTACAGCAACTTTGTTACCGCCAGCAGCTTCTAGGATTACGTCGAATTCAGTTTGCTCAGCAGCAGCTTCACCGCCAGCAGCGCCGCCAGCTACAACAGCAGCAGCAGCAGAAACACCGAATTTCTCTTCCATTGCTTCGATTAGTTCAACAACTTGCATTACAGACATTTCTGCAACTGCGTCTAGGATTTGCTCGTTAGTAATAGACATAACAATTCTCTTTTAAGTCAACAATAAGTTTATTAAGCAACCAGTAAAAAGCAAGGCTTATGCCGCTGCTTCTTGTTTTTGATCGCGGATAGCTGCGATAGTACGCGCCAGCTTGCCAGCCGAAGCTTCTTTCATGCACATCATTAGGCGTGCAATTGCTTCGTCGTAAGTTGGTAGTGTTGCTAGTACTTCAGCGTCAGTTAAAGCGCCTTCATAAGCAGCAGCTTTGATCTCGAAATCTTTGTTCTCTTTAGCGAAGTCTTTGAAAAGACGCGCTGCAGCACCTGGGTGCTCATTAGAGAATGCGATTAGTGTAGGACCAGTGAAAGTGTCAGTTAGACACTCGTACTCAGTACCTTCAACCGCACGACGAGCAAGAGTGTTACGAACAACTCTCATGTAAACGCCAGCTTCACGAGCTTGTTTACGTAGAGAAGTCATCGCGCCAACTTGAACGCCACGAGAATCAGCTACAACTGCAGAAAGTGCACCACTGGCAGCTTCGTTGACTTCAGCAACAATTGCTTTTTTGTCTTGAAGGTTTAAAGCCATCTTGGATTTACTCCTGGTTGTCGTTACACCACTCACTATCATCACGACAGTGAGAGCTATTGAGGTGCTTCCCCAGAAGAAAGTTAACTATATTACATAGAGCTTTCTGTCAGTTCGGGCACCATCTACGTAGGATAATTAAGTTTGCTTTTACACAAACACCTACGGTCTTGGACGGAGACTGGGTCTTAATTCATTTCGAACTAGGAGACAGTTCAAAGAACCAAAGTTCAGCCCCAACCACAAATATTAGGCGCAAAATTATACACTAATTTTGCGCCTAAGCAAATAAATTATGCTTGAGTGTTCAGGCTAGCCTGATCAACAGCAACACCAGCACCCATAGTAGTAGAGATGCTTACTTTCTTCAGGAAAGTACCTTTCGCTGAAGATGGCTTAGCTTTCTTCAGAGCAACTAGAAGTGCTTCTAGGTTCTCTTTGATCTGCTCAGCAGAGAAGTTTGCTTTACCGATAGTAGTGTGGATGATGCCGTTTTTGTCGTTACGGTAACGAACCTGACCAGCTTTAGCGTTTTTAACTGCTTCAGCAACGTTAGGAGTTACAGTACCAACTTTAGGGTTTGGCATAAGACCGCGAGGACCTAGGATAGTACCTAGTTGACCTACAACGCGCATTGCATCTGGAGAAGCAACAACTACGTCAAAGTTCATTTCGCCTTTCTTAACTTGCTCAGCAAGATCTTCCATACCTACGATGTCTGCGCCAGCTTCTTTAGCTGCTTCAGCGTTAGCACCTTGAGTGAACACTGCAACGCGGATTTCGCGGCCAGTACCGTGAGGTAGTACAGTTGCACCACGTACGTTCTGGTCAGATTTACGAGCATCAATGCCTAGGTTAACAGCAACATCTACAGACTCAACGAATTTCGCAGTCGCTAGTTCTTGAAGAAGAGCTACAGCTTCGTTGATTTCGTATTCTTTAGTTACGTCAACTTTTTCGCGGATTACGCGCATGCGCTTAGTTAGTTTTGCCATCTTATTAACCCTCTACCACTAGGCCCATTGAACGAGCAGTACCAGCGATAGAACGCTTCATCGCTTCGATGTCAGCACCAGTCATATCAGCAGCTTTAGTTTCTGCGATTTCTTGGATTTGAGCGTCAGTTACAGTACCAACTTTTTCAGTGTTTGGACGACCTGAACCAGACTTAACGCCAGCAGCTTTCTTAAGAAGAACAGCAGCAGGTGGAGTCTTAGTTACGAACGTGAAAGAACGGTCGCTGTATACTGTGATAACTACTGGAGTTGGTAGACCTTTCTCAATAGATTCTGTTTTTGCGTTGAACGCTTTACAGAATTCCATGATGTTCACACCGTGTTGACCTAGTGCAGGACCTACTGGTGGACTAGGGTTAGCCATACCAGCAGCAACTTGTAGCTTGATGTAAGCTTCAACTTTCTTAGCCATGATAATTCCTAAGTTTGGGTACAAACGCTAATCGCGGATCAGCTCCCCGTTTGTGTAAGAAACTTTTTACTTCACTTGAAGTAAAAAGGCGCGAAATTATAGTCATAATCCGCGCCTTATACAACCCTAAAAAGGTGATTTTTTATACTCTTTAACGGAGAGTCTTAGTCCAGCTTTTCAACCTGACCAAATTCAAGCTCAACTGGTGTCGCACGACCAAAGATCGAGACAGACACTTTCAGGCGGCTCTTCTCGTAATCCACTTCTTCAACAGTACCGTTGAAGTCAGCAAATGGACCTTCGTTAACACGTACCACTTCACCCGCTTCGTACATTGTACGCGGACGAGGCGCTTCACTCGCTTTCTCAAGACGATTAAGAATCGCGTCAGCCTCTTTATCCGTGATAGGTGCCGGACGGTCTGAGGTACCACCAATGAAGCCCATGACACGCGGCACACTGCGTACTAGGTGCCATGATTCATCGTTCATAATCATCTGAACAAGGACGTAACCTGGGAAGAACTTACGCTCAGATTTGCGACGCTGACCCGCGCGCATTTCTACTACTTCTTCAGTAGGAACAAGTACTTCACCGAATAGCTCTTCCATGCCGTGCATTTTGATATGCTCGCGCAGAGATTGAGCTACACGACCTTCAAATCCAGAGAAGGCTTGAACCACATACCAGCGTTTTTTTGGAGCTTCACTCATGAATAAAAACCCTCTATACCCCAGTTGCTAGAGCTACTAGACGAACCATAATTCCGTCAATACCCCATAGCACTAGAGCCATTACAATACTTACAGCTAAAACGATCAGTGTTGTTTGCATGGTTTCTTGGCGAGTAGGCCAAACAACTTTACGTACTTCCATACGCGATTCTTTTGCAAAACTGATCGCTGCTTTACCTTTAGTCGTTGTTGCTGCAACGCCTAAGGCAGCTGCAATAAGAACAACAACGCCTGCAGCACGAACCACTACAGACATTTCACCATACAGGTAATTACCCACAACAGCGGCAGCTGCCAATACGAAAGCGGCTAACCACTTAAACGTATCTGCTGCGTTTGAGCTATCAGGAGTTTCAGCATTATTTGCTTTCATAAAACCAACCTGTTACAAGTCTTAATATAGACGACAACAACCCCGCTGTTGCAGGGCAAACTCCATATCGCTGAAAAAATCAGCGTACTCTTCTTAAGATTAAGCATCTTTGCTTAATCTTGCTCTGCGCCCAACCCACTTCTGAACAAGAAAACAGCAAAAATAATGTTGAGTGCAGAAAAAGGGCATCAAATGATGCCCTTTTTGCTACTGGTTCGTCAAATCTAATTCAAGATTTTCCGAAAGCATCGCTAATTCGCTATGAATTAGTCGAAGATCTTAGCAACAACACCAGCACCTACTGTACGGCCACCTTCACGGATCGCGAAACGTAGACCTTCGTCCATTGCGATTGGTGCGATTAGCTCAACAGTCATCTGTACGTTGTCACCTGGCATTACCATTTCTACGCCTTCTGGTAGCTGGATGTCACCAGTTACGTCAGTTGTACGGAAGTAGAACTGTGGACGGTAGCCTT
>NZ_JAMZAP010000032.1:0-32168 GCF_024181785.1 Vibrio sp. Y42_MX_L11 | reverse complement strand
GCCGGGGGTCGCGGGTTCGAGTCCCGTCCACTCCGCCACTTATATTAAGCCTCAGTCGAAAGACTGGGGCTTTTTTCGTTTTGGTTACCCGACTTACCTTAACCCCATTTCCATATTGAAATCTTGCATCGAGAGGCATGCTCCTCTCTCGCGATGCTTTCTAAGCACTGTCATGAACTAGTTGATGACAGTCTCGAGATCTCGTTTTGAGCACCAGCACGTGCTTACCAAAGATTCCTCTATAACATATTAGACATATCTAGCTATGAACCTAGTTGTTCGAGGTGTCGCTTTGTTTCTATCTCGAAAACAGAACAACTTTGAATATAAGTTCAGTGTCGCTGAGATCAAGTATGAGGACTCTATAATTCTGCTAAGGGCTTGAACAACCTGAGTGCTAGCTCAGACCTTAGTTTGGTGGGATTTCAAGCCCGTTTGGGGGAGTGAGCTCGCAATCATCCTCAATGCTTCTTTCTCTATACAAATACAAAGTCGCTCATTGTTAAGTGTTGTAGAAGTTTAGGGAGCCTATATTGCCAAGGGAAGAGAAGTGATGATGAAAATGCTTAAACTAAAAGACTCCCTCTATGGATACTATCTATCGGCAATAGTTAATATCTATGACACCGTAGCGTGACGATTATTCGGATATTTAACTGTATATCAAAGAGTAACAAGCGTTCTATTCTTGAAGGGGAGTCCGAAGATTAGATATGAAAAAAGCAGCTAGATAGCTGCTTTTTTATCTATTAAGTTACGTGTCTTTAAGAGTCCACTGGCTCCGTATGCTCCGGAGTGGTTATTGCTTGGTTGTTTTCTTCCATTTTCTTCTCTTCAGCTTTTGCTTTTTCAATCATTGGGGTGATTGTTGAGCCTTGAATGAGGATAGAGAAAACAACGACGGAGTAGGTCATTACAAGAATAATCTCTTTTACATCGATTAACTTATCTTGAATCACCCAAATACCTGATGGAATAGAAAGTGCCATCGCTAGTGCCAGGCCTCCGCGTAAACCGCCCCACGTCAAAATACGCACTGACCATGGATTATATTTTCTGTAACGTTTAAAGCCTATGTAAGAAAGAAATACACTTAGATAGCGAGCTGCTAGTACAAGAGGGACTGATATAGCCATCATGATCCAGTCTTCTTTGTGGAATTCAAATAGCAGCATCGACATACCGATCAGTAGGAATAACACGCCATTCAAGAACTCATCGACGAGCTCCCAAAAGTGGTCAAGGTGGTCTTCACTCTCTTTCGAAAAGCCAATAAAACGTGTCCAGTTGCCAATCATAATACCAGATACAACCATCGCTAATGGTCCTGATACATGGATGTATTCAGCAAATGCGTAACCTGCCGTTGGGACACCAATGGTAAGTAATAACTCCATTGAGTGATCATCGGTGGCACTGATTAAGTAGTGGAATAGCAAACCGAGTACGAAACCATAAGTGATACCACCGATAGCTTCTTGGATGAAGAGTAAGGTGACACTACCTACAGTTGGTGCCTCAGTACCAAATGCAATCGTAAATAGAGTGACAAAGATAACCAAACCGAAGCCATCATTGAAGAGCGACTCTCCTTCAATCTGGGTGGAGATACGCTTGGGAGCGTCGAGCTTTTTAACTATAGCGAGTACAGCGATTGGGTCAGTTGGCGATATAAGTGCACCGAAAAGTAAGCAGTAGACTAAATCAAATTGGATGCCAATTAACTGACAAAACCCATACAGCGCAAACCCGATAAAGAAAGTGGAAAACAGGGTGGCTCCAAGAGCCAAAACGGTAATTTCCCATTTTTGATCCTTAAGGTTCGGGAGTTTGATGCCTAATCCACCCGCAAATAGTAAGAAGCCAAGAATGCCTTTGAGCAAGAAATCTTCGAAGTTGATCCTTGTGACCGTCTCCGTCGCAATTTCGGTGAGATGGAACCAGTTGTTTTGACCCGCAATTAAGATTAGAAGTGAAAGCACCATTGAACCTGCGGTAATCGCAATGGTGGTTTGCATCTTTCCTATCTTGCTGTTTACAAAAGCAATTAGCATTGCAGCTGCGGATAGAAAACATAAAGTATGATAGACCGACATAGAGCTCTCTATTTGTAACATTTTATGAATGGAATTCTCGGCTGATGCTGCTCAAATAGCAAACATTTTTTCGTGATTATTTTGCAAGTTAAGAAGGATATAAAATAATCATTAATTCTACGTTTAGACGTCTAGACTCCTGAAGTTTGTGTGATAGGATGGAAAGATAACTAAAGGAATGAGGCTGTACTGTGGGAAGTAACGTAAGACAACAGATTGAAGCTCAATTGAAGCAACGTATTCTTTTGATTGATGGTGGTATGGGAACCATGATTCAGGGATACAAACTTGAAGAGCAAGACTATCGAGGAACGCGCTTTGCGGATTGGCATTGTGATCTAAAAGGTAACAACGACCTGTTGGTTCTAAGTCAGCCTCAACTTATCAAGGAAATTCACGCTGCATATTTAGAAGCGGGTGCAGATATTCTCGAGACCAACACGTTTAACGCAACAACCATTGCGATGGCTGACTACGAGATGGAAAGCCTAAGTGAAGAAATTAACTTTGCAGCTGCCAAGCTTGCACGTGAAGTTGCAGACGAATGGACCGCAAAAACACCCGATAAACCGCGTTATGTCGCAGGGGTTTTAGGGCCGACGAACCGCACTTGTTCTATCTCTCCTGATGTAAACGACCCTGGATATCGAAATGTTTCTTTCGACGAGTTAGTTGAAGCTTACTCTGAATCGACTCGTGCTCTAATTAAAGGTGGTTCTGACCTTATTCTTATCGAGACAATCTTCGATACTCTTAACGCTAAGGCTTGTTCATTTGCTGTTGAAAGTGTGTTTGAAGAGATGGGTATTGAGTTACCTGTGATGATCTCGGGGACTATTACTGATGCTTCCGGTAGAACATTATCAGGTCAAACCACAGAAGCGTTTTACAACTCATTACGTCATGTTAAACCGATTTCGTTTGGTTTGAACTGTGCGCTGGGCCCAGATGAGCTGCGTCCTTATGTTGAAGAGCTTTCGCGTATATCAGAATCTTTTGTTTCCGCTCACCCAAATGCCGGGCTTCCGAATGCATTCGGCGAATACGATTTATCGCCAGAAGATATGGCTAAGCATGTTCAAGAGTGGGCTCAAAGTGGCTTTTTAAACTTGATTGGTGGGTGTTGTGGCACAACTCCAGAGCACATTCGCCAAATGGCACTCGCGGTTGAAAATGTCGCCCCTCGTCAATTGCCTGACCTTCCCGTTGCTTGTCGCTTGTCTGGCTTAGAGCCGCTCGCCATTGATAAAGACTCTTTATTCATCAATGTCGGTGAGCGTACGAATGTAACTGGCTCTGCGCGTTTTAAGCGCTTGATTAAAGAAGAACTGTACGATGAAGCGCTCGATGTGGCTCGTCAACAAGTTGAAAATGGCGCTCAAATTATCGATATCAACATGGATGAAGGCATGTTGGATGCACAAGCTTGTATGGTTCGATTTTTAAACCTTTGTGCGTCAGAACCTGAAATCTCAAAAGTACCAATCATGGTCGACTCTTCCAAGTGGGAGGTTATTGAAGCCGGTCTTAAGTGCATCCAAGGCAAAGGCATTGTTAACTCGATCTCTCTCAAAGAAGGCAAAGAGAAATTCGTTGAACAAGCTAAGTTGATTCGCCGTTATGGTGCGGCTGTGATTGTGATGGCGTTTGATGAGATAGGGCAAGCAGATACACGTGAGCGCAAAGTGGAAATTTGTACCAACGCTTACCGAATTCTCGTTGATGAAGTGGGCTTTCCACCAGAAGACATCATCTTTGACCCGAACATTTTTGCCATTGCTACGGGTATCGAGGAGCATAATAACTACGCGGTGGATTTCATTGAAGCCGTTGGCGATATCAAACGTGATTTACCACATGCGATGATCTCGGGTGGTGTTTCTAACGTCTCATTCTCTTTCCGTGGCAATAACTATGTACGTGAAGCGATTCACGCGGTGTTCCTCTATCACTGTTTTAAAAATGGTATGGATATGGGGATTGTGAATGCGGGTCAGTTAGAAATCTACGATAACGTGCCTGAAAAATTGCGTGAGGCTGTGGAAGATGTCGTTCTTAACCGTCGTGATGACGCCACTGAGAGATTGTTAGATATCGCGGCGGAATATGCAGGCAAAGGGGTAGGTAAAGAGGAGGATGCCTCTGCACTTGAGTGGAGAACTTGGCCTGTTGAAAAGCGCTTAGAGCACGCGTTAGTGAAAGGAATAACTGAGTTCATCGTTGATGATACCGAAGAGGCTCGTGTCAACGCTTCAAAGCCATTAGAGGTGATTGAAGGCCCACTAATGGATGGGATGAACGTCGTCGGAGACTTGTTTGGTGAAGGTAAAATGTTCCTTCCTCAGGTCGTAAAATCTGCACGAGTGATGAAGCAAGCAGTCGCGCATCTGGAGCCCTACATCAATGCAGAAAAGCAGGTGGGACAAACAAACGGTAAGATTTTGCTAGCGACGGTCAAAGGTGATGTACATGATATCGGGAAAAATATCGTTGGCGTTGTATTGCAGTGCAATAACTACGAAATTATCGATCTTGGTGTCATGGTTCCTTGCGAAAAGATCTTAAAAGTAGCGCAAGAAGAAAACGTCGATATTATTGGTTTATCAGGGTTGATCACGCCTTCATTAGACGAAATGGTGCATGTTGCAAAAGAGATGGAGCGTCTCGACTTTAACTTACCTCTTCTCATCGGTGGCGCAACAACGTCAAAAGCCCATACAGCAGTTAAGATTGAGCAAAATTACAAGCATCCAGTGGTTTACGTGAACAACGCCTCACGTGCAGTGGGCGTATGTACTTCTCTATTGTCAGATGAACGTCGCCCTGAATTTGTTGAAAAACTTGAAGCTGATTACGAACGAGTACGTGATCAACATAATCGAAAGAAACCGAGAACCAAACCAGTGACATTAGAAGCGGCTCGAGCGAATAAAGTTGCGATCGATTGGGAAGCTTATACTCCTCCAGTGCCTGTTAAGCCTGGCATTCATATCTTCGATGATTTTGATGTGGCTATATTACGTCAATACATCGATTGGACACCATTCTTTATGACTTGGTCACTTGTGGGTAAGTATCCAACAATTTTCCAACATGAAGAAGTTGGTGAAGAAGCAAAACGTTTATTCGAAGATGCCAACGAGTTACTTGATCGAGTTGAGCGAGAAGGCCTGTTAAAAGCGCGTGGAATGTGTGGCTTATTCCCTGCTGCGAGCGTGGGGGACGACATTGAAGTTTATGCTGATGAAACGCGTACCGACGTTGTGAAAGTATTACGTAACTTGCGACAACAGACCGAGAAACCAAAAGGATTCAACTATTGTTTATCCGACTACATCGCACCTAAAGAGTCGGGTAAACATGATTGGATAGGGGCATTTGCTGTCACTGGTGGTATTGGTGAACGAGAGCTTGCTGATGAATACAAAGCACAGGGAGATGATTACAACGCAATTATGATTCAAGCGGTGGCGGATCGCCTAGCCGAAGCGTTTGCTGAGTATTTGCATGAGCGTGTCCGTAAAGAAATTTGGGGTTATGCTGCGGATGAAGATTTATCTAACGATGATCTCATTCGTGAAAAATACCAAGGTATTCGCCCTGCACCAGGTTATCCAGCGTGCCCTGAGCATACTGAAAAAGGACCGCTTTGGGAGCTACTTAATGTGGAAGAGAATATTGGCATGACTCTAACCTCCAGCTATGCAATGTATCCGGGCGCGTCAGTCTCTGGTTGGTATTTCTCTCATCCTGACTCACGTTACTTTGCGATCGCACAGATCCAAGAAGATCAGCTAGAGAGCTACGCCGATCGCAAAGGGTGGGATAGGATCGAGGCTGAAAAATGGTTAGGGCCAAACATTAACGGTTAAATTGATGTTTACCTCGTTCAAATGTAACAACTATTGAAACAACAAAGGGCTGCAGATACGCAGCCCTTTGTTTTATTGAGTTGAACTTACTTCTCAAACAACTCGGTGTGGAGTTTTTGTATGGCTTGTTTCGATACCGATTCATGGAGCAAGAAGCATAAGTTGTGAGGGCTAGCTCCATAACAAATCATGCGTAGGTTAAAGTCTTCTAGCGTGCCAAAAACCTGTTTCGCGTAGCCTTTACTCTCACTCATGTTGTTACCAATGAGAGCAACGAGGCATAGGTCATGTTCAACTTCTACCTTACATAACTCTTCTAACTCTTCTCGTACAGCTTGCGGCAGCTGTGGTGCTCCGCCAGAGGTATCAGTTTGATCAAGTGTTAACGATACACTGATTTCAGATGTCGTGATCAAATCGACAGAGATCTTATGCTTTGCAAGGATCTCAAAGACCTTTGCTAAGAAGCCGTATGCGTGGAACATGTTGGCGCTACGTAGCGTTACCATGGTTTGGTTACAACGCAAAGCTAGCGCACGGAACAACGGTGAGCTTTCGACTTGGTGGCGAATCCAAGTTCCCCCTTTTTCTGGCTCTTTCGATGACCCTACAAATACCGGAATGTCGTGGCGCAATGCGGGTACTAGCGTAGAAGGATGAAGGATTTTAGCGCCAAAGTTAGCCATTTCTGAAGCTTCACTAAAGCTGATCTCGGGAATTGGTGAGGCTTTTGGCGCAATTCGCGGGTCTGTTGTGTAGATGCCCGGAACATCAGTCCAGATTTCTAACCCTGCCGCTTTGACGCTCTCAGCAATTAAGGCGGCGCTGTAATCGCTGCCTCCTCGACCTAGTGTTGTTGTATTACCTGCTTCGTCAGATCCTATGAAGCCTTGAGTAACAACAACGGATTGTTGGCAAAGTGGTACGAGTTTATCTTGCGCAAGCGTCGAAATTGCTTCAATGTTTGGCTCCGCGCGACCAAAGTTGTCATCAGTACGCAGCACATCGCGTATATCAAAGCGCACTGCTTGAATGCCTCGCTCACACATTAACTGAGCTAGAATGTGCGTCGACATGAGCTCACCACATGCGACTAAATGATCGGTTAACTTCGCACTAGCTTGGATAGATGCAGCCTCGGCAAGGCTGGTTACGGTATCTAATATGGCATACACCTCGGCAGCAGTTTTTGTGCTGTCTTCGAGCTGAGTTAAAATGGCGTCATGAATATTGGCCAGATTTTGCAGCAGCTCAGTACGGTGCGTTTGATCCTGTACACCATTGGCGAGTTCCACCAATAGGTTGGTGACGCCAGAACAAGCGCTGATCACGACCAAGCGAGTATTTGGATTGTTTTCGATAATGGTGGCACAACGACTCATTGCCTCAAAGTTGGCAACACTGGTTCCACCGAATTTAGCTACGTTAAATGCGCTCACTGCGTTCTCCCACGACTTCCTAAAAAATTGTACATCCAATGTTTAGTGAGAAAAGGAACAGAGCAAAAAGAGAGGTATTTAGAATGCTATTTGAAAAATTTACCCTCAGAAGCCCTTCATCAGACTGCGCTGATGACAGTTGATGGGATTCAGCCCAATTCAACCGACAAGTCAAATCCTGCAACTTTGACTTACCTCGGCACTACTCCCCCTCAATGATTGGTGTTGGAATTGCGGTTCCACAAATCATCTACCTGGGTAGCGCTCCTCTTCTACATAAAGCTCAAACATTGAACGGTTTTGAGGCCTTAATGTCAATCAATATTTCAACCTTTATGGTGTTTTTTATTAACGATTTTGTGACACTGGTTTGACCTCCATACTTACGGCTAATTGCTGATAGAGGAAAAATCTATTAGGGTGAAGAACCCTACACCTGAGCCATGTTATTGAATAGAACTTTTAGAATGCTCAGGATAAAAGATAATCAAGGAGCTGACATGTCGATCCAAAGCTTTATTCCGCCTCACCGTATTTTAATGGGACCTGGTCCTTCTGATATTTATCCTCAAGTGTTACAAGCACTAAGCCGTCCTACTGTAGGTCACCTTGATCCTCTGTTTATCGGTATGATGGATGAGCTCAAGCAGCTATTGAAGTATGCCTTTCAAACTGACAATGAGTTCACTATTGCGGTTTCAGCGCCAGGTAGTGCAGGGATGGAAACCTGCTTTGTAAACTTGATCGAGAAAGGCGATAAAGTGATCGTCTGCCGTAATGGTGTATTTGGTGAACGCATGCGCGAAAATGTCGTCCGTGCTGGTGGTGAAGTTGTTATCGTCGATGATGAATGGGGGACGCCTGTTTCCATTGATAAAGTCGAGCAAGCACTCGAACAGCACCCAGATACAAAAATTCTTGCTTTTGTGCATGCCGAAACCTCAACTGGTGCAGTCAGTGATGCTCAAGCATTGGGTAAGCTGGCGAAACAGCATAATGCATTATCTATTGTTGATGCGGTGACGTCACTTGGTGGTGTACCGTTAAAAGTGGATGAATGGCAACTGGATGCGGTTTACTCTGGCAGTCAAAAATGTTTGTCATGTGTACCAGGGCTCTCACCAGTGACGTTTTCTCCTGCCGCGATTGAAAAGATTCAAGCAAGAACAACACCAGTACAGAGTTGGTTCCTCGATCAGAGTTTAGTATTGGGGTATTGGAGTGGAGAAGGTAAGCGTAGTTACCATCATACGGCGCCAGTTAATAGCTTGTATGCGCTTCATGAAGCTTTATTGATACTGAAAAATGAAGGATTAGAAAACGCTTGGGCTCGTCATCAACTGATGCATGAAAAACTCAAAAATGGCCTACAAAAGCTAGGTTTTGAATTTGTTGTGGACGAAGCCCATCGTTTGCCGCAATTAAATGCGATTTACGTGCCTGAAGGAATTGATGAAGCAAAAGTTCGTGCTCACTTGCTAGAAACCTATAACCTAGAAATTGGTGCAGGCCTCGGGGCATTAGCTGGTAAAGCGTGGCGTATTGGCTTAATGGGTTACGGCGCTCGACCTGAAAACGTTGCACTGTGCTTAAAAGCGTTAGAAGAGTCACTCACTGAATAAAGCTATACCGCAATGAGATAAAGAAAAGCGAAGGTCATCCCTTCGCTTTTTTGTACTTATTACTCTGCACCTGAAGTGGGTGCTGGTGAGGCAGAGATTGCTTGAGAAGGTGGTCGGTAATTGACGTCACTGAAATCAATCTTCGGGAACAAAAACTGCGCTTCAGCTCTGATTTGCTCCGCTTTACTTGAGTCATCTAAGCCTTGGTAGGCCAAAATCAAATTATTATAAAATGCAGGGCGAGGCTTATCTTTGATGATTTTTAGCGACCAATCGATATAAGGCTGAATCAAGGTTGCGTCTTGTTGGTACAGCCCAATGTTTAAAAACGTGCTATAGACATCCCAATCAAACCTGTCTTTCCAAACTACAGGGTTACTGACTTGATTCAGAATATCAGGGTTAGTTGGCCTAGTGGTCTCAAACTTCGTCAATACATAGTTCGTATGCAATGCGCTTACCATGTAAAACGTAAACGTAACGGGAAGTACCAAACTAAAGACTCGCAGCAAGCTTTTGGTCACATTACTAAAGCCGACTTGTCGATAACGAGAGACGCGCTGATCGACCCAGTACAGCAGGATAACGAAGATCAACCAATGTACGAGAGAGTGGTAGAAAGGGTATTCCAGTTGTGAGTGCAATACGATAGGTATAAACAAGGCCAGCAACGCAAGACGAGTTCCGCGTTTGGCTTGATAGATTCGATACAGTACCAGTGCCATCGCTAAGAAGATGCCGAGTATTGGCAGCAAACCACCTTCTACTCCCCAGTAAAGTAGCTCGTTATGCGGATGATCCATGGCTGGCAAACCAGCTGGGTAATTCTCATTTAGGGCATGTTGACGAGCCGTATACAGCATGTACTCAGATTCAAACTTGCCATATCCATAGCCAGTAAAAGGCTTTTCAATCACCATGTCTAATGTTTGCGGAAAAGTATACGCTCGAGGAGACTCCATGTTTACTTTTTCTGCGGCTAACCCACTTCCATCAGGAAAGGCAAGATACATGACAACGACTGAGAGTGCGAGCCCAGTGACAAGCGACGTAACCCAGCGGATAAAGCGCCCTTTGGTCGCAAAGCGATACATGTATGGGATGACCAACAACACGGCGATGATCGATGCTAACCAACCAGTGCGTGAAGCCAACGCCACAATCAATGGTAAGGTTAAAACTGGCACTGCATAGAGAAGATAAACATCGCTTAACTTACGGTCGTATTTGTAGGGCTGACGTGCAAGTAAATAGCTGGCAATCACCAATCCTGTCGCAAGAAAACTGGCCATTACATTAGGCTGTTGGAAAATACCATAAGGACGATTGGCCATCGTGTCGTAACCAAACGGATTGCCTGGTTTGAGATACAGATATTGTGTCAGACCAAAAATGGCTTCGATAACAACCGCAAGGACAATAAACCATAACAGGCGTTGGCGATGTTTATTACTGAAATGAAATTGTTGTAAGACAATAAAAAACAGGACACCACACCACAGACCAATGAGCTTGTTGGCTGCCAAACTGCTATTCGCATTTGGGTACAGAATGGGCACCGTCATGATAAGAGCACTAATGAACAAGCCGATGGTTAATTTTGAGTAACGTAGCGCTCGATTATTCGCGAGTTGGTAGCACCCAATGCCTAATGCAAAGCTAAAAGCAATCCAAGTTGTCGCATTGAAGGAAAGTGAAAGCCCTGAACCGCCGGGGTTGGGCATGAAAAAGTGCATTGCCAACACAAATAGTGTTGCCAAGGCAATGAGAAACTTGCGGTTGAGGGGAACCTGTACTTTTTCGGGAGAAAGCTTTGTTCCACTTACATGTATAGTAGCCATAGTTATTGCGTTGTTTTGAATGAAAAAAGACCAGCACTTGCTGGTCTCGGTACTTTACCTGTTTTTTCTACTTCAACATAGGCTTAAGGAAGTGAGCTGTGTGCGAGCCCTCGATTTGCGACACATCTTCCGGTGTGCCTTGAGCGATTATCTCGCCTCCACCCTGTCCCCCTTCAGGTCCTAGATCGATAATCCAGTCCGCAGTCTTAATGACATCTAGGTTATGCTCGATCACCACGACAGTATTTCCGTGGTCGCGAAGTCTGTGCAATACAGCGAGCAACTGCTGGATATCATGGAAGTGCAGGCCGGTTGTTGGTTCATCCAAAATGTACAAGGTTTTTCCTGTATCACGCTTGGATAGCTCTCTCGCTAGTTTCACACGCTGAGCTTCACCACCGGAGAGTGTCGTTGCCGCTTGACCTAGGCGAATGTAAGACAAGCCAACATCCATTAGAGTCTGTAGCTTACGTGCTATAGCAGGTACGGGTTCAAAGAACGTTCGGGCGTCTTCGACCGTCATTTCTAGCACTTCATCAATGGTTTTGCCTTTGTAACGTACTTCAAGTGTTTCACGGTTGTAGCGCTTACCTTTACATACATCACATGGCACATAAACATCTGGTAGGAAATGCATTTCAACTTTAATGACACCATCACCCTGACAGGCCTCACAACGACCACCGCGTACGTTAAAGCTAAAACGTCCAGGCTTGTAACCGCGAGAACGCGACTCTTGTGTGCCTGCAAACAGTTCACGGATTGGGGTAAAGATCCCCGTATAGGTTGCAGGGTTAGAGCGAGGTGTACGACCAATTGGGCTTTGATCGATATCGATAACCTTGTCGAAGTGCTCTAGGCCTTTAATCGATTTATAAGGTGAAGGTTGAGCCGTTGTTGCTCCGTTGAGTTGGGTGTGAGCAATTTTAAAGAAAGTATCATTAATCAGCGTTGATTTACCTGAGCCAGATACCCCTGTAATACAGCTGAATAACCCAACAGGAATAGAGAGGTTAACGTTCTTAAGGTTATTACCTGTTGCGCCTAAGAGCTCAACCGTTTTTTTCGGATCTCGCGGCGTGCGATCTTTCGGTACTGCGATTTCTTTAACACCACTTAAGTACTGACCTGTCAGAGAATTCGGATTCGCGACTATCTCTTCCATGGTGCCTTCCGCAACAACATTACCACCATGTACGCCAGCACCAGGACCAATATCTATGACATGATCCGCACAGCGAATCGCATCTTCATCGTGTTCTACCACAAGTACGGTATTACCTAAATCGCGCAAATGAGTGAGTGTTTTTAATAAGCGTTCATTATCACGCTGGTGGAGACCAATCGACGGTTCGTCCAGAACATACATCACACCAACAAGACCCGCACCAATTTGGCTGGCTAAGCGAATACGTTGAGCTTCACCACCAGAGAGCGTTTCGGCGCTGCGAGACAGGTTCAGATAGTTCAAACCAACGTTAACCAAGAACTGCAGGCGATCGTTGATTTCCTTCATCACTTTTTCAGCGATTTGGGCGCGTTGACCCTCCAGTTTCAAGGAATGGAAGAATTCCAATGCATCAGCAATGCTGAGTTCAACAATCTCAGGCAGTGTCGTATCAGCAATAAACACGTTACGTGCTTCAAGGCGCAGACGAGTACCACCACAGCTTGAACAAGATTTAGTGGAGATGTATTTCGCAAGCTCTTCACGGACAGAGTTGGATTCTGTATCACGATAACGACGTTCGAGGGTATTCAGAATACCTTCGAATGGATGGCGTTTAACACGAATATCGCCACGATCGTTGATGTATTTAAACTCAATCTCAGTGCGGCCAGAGCCCTTTAGAATGACATCTTGCGTTTTCTTTGGCAGAGAATTAAAAGGGGCATGGAGATCGAAACCATAATGATCGGCCAATGAGGTGAGCATTTGGAAGTAGTAGTAGTTCTTTTGATCCCAACCGCGAATCGCACCTTGTGCCAAGCTTAATGAATCATCTTGAATTACTCGGCTTGGATCGAAGTATTGCTGCACACCCAAACCATCACAAGTGCCACATGCACCAGCAGGGTTGTTGAATGAGAAAAGTCGCGGCTCTAACTCTTGCATGCTGTAACCACATTGTGGACAAGCGAAGTTGGCGGAGAAAATAATCTCTTCACCGTCTCCATCCATTGGCGCGACAACCGCAATTCCGCCTGATAATTCGAGCGTTGTCTCGAAAGATTCGGCTAAGCGCTGTTGCAGGTCTGGACGAACTTTAAAGCGGTCTACCACGACTTCAATGGTGTGCTTTTTATGTAGCTCTAGCGTTGGAGGATCTGAAAGATCGCAAGTTTCTCCATCAATACGCGCACGAATAAAGCCCTGAGCTGCCAGATTCTCAAGCGTTTTAACATGCTCACCTTTACGCTCTTTGACAATAGGGGCCAACAGCATCATTTTGCTGCCTTCTGGCATCTCTAGAACTTTGTCCACCATTTGACTGATGGTTTGTGCGGCAAGAGGGGCATGGTGCGTTGGACAGCGGGGTTCACCCACACGAGCATACAACAGACGTAAGTAATCGTAGACTTCGGTAATTGTACCGACGGTTGAACGCGGGTTATGAGAAGTAGACTTCTGTTCAATAGAAATCGCGGGTGATAATCCTTCAATATGGTCTACATCGGGTTTTTCCATCAGAGACAAAAACTGACGAGCGTAGGCAGAGAGAGACTCTACGTAGCGTCGTTGGCCTTCTGCATACAATGTATCGAAAGCGAGAGAGGATTTACCGGAGCCACTTAGTCCAGTAATGACAATCAGTTTATCGCGAGGGATTGTAAGATTAATGTCTTTGAGGTTATGGGTTCGGGCACCGCGAACTTCTATTTTATCCATCGTTTTTGCTCTATGTATAACCAAGTGGGGCAAGTATTACATAGTGTGAGAAATGTGCAAAGAAAATTACTGGATAAAAAAACAGTAAAAATAAAAGCCCAACATAATGCTGGGCTTTAGAAACAATAATTTCGTACTACGACGATGCTTTATACCGCTTTTTGTGTTGCGTGTTTACCTAACTCTGAGGCTTTTTCATCTTTTAGATACAGGTTTTCAAAACAGTAGTTGGTTGCTTCGATGTAACCTTCAACACTACCACAGTCAAAGCGTTTGCCTTTGAATTTGTAAGCCAAGACACAGCCCGCTTTTGCTTGTTTAAGTAGCGCGTCAGTGATTTGAATTTCACCACCTTTACCTGGCTCTGTGTTTTCAATCAGTTCGAAAATATCAGGGGTCAGAATGTAGCGACCAATGATCGCAAGGTTGCTTGGTGCCGTGCCTTTCTCAGGTTTTTCTACCATGTCGTCTACGCGGTAGATGTCATCTTTGATCATTTCACCAGAGATAACGCCGTATTTGTGAGTCTCATCTTCTGGGACTTCTTGTACGGCAACGATAGAACAACGGAACTGTTTAAATAGCGCCACCATTTGAGCTAGCACGCCTTCTTCTTCGTTGACACAAAGGTCATCAGCAAGAACGACGGCAAATGGTTCGTCACCCACCAGTTCACGCCCGGTCAGAATCGCGTGGCCTAAGCCTTTCATCTCGCGTTGACGGATGTAAGTGAAGTTTGCAGATTCAATGATTTCACGGATATCTACCAATAGCTCTTCTTTATTGGTACCGCTAATCTGGTGTTCTAGTTCGTAGTTCTTATCAAAGTGGTCCATGATAGAGTGTTTGCCACGACCTGTCACAATACACATGCCGTTCATACCAGCTTGAATTGCTTCTTCAACGCCGTATTCAATAAGCGGTTTATTCACGACTGGCATCATCTCTTTTGGCATAGATTTCGTTGCCGGTAAGAAGCGAGTGCCATAGCCTGCAGCAGGGAACAGACATTTTTTAATCATTGGGGGAATATCCTATCTCGTTATTATCAAGAATCTGCGCATAACTTTAACACGAGAGCCGTCAATGAATCATGAATAAAGTAGGAAAAAGTGTGAGACTCAGTGCGGAAAAAAGATGAGCGACTCGTCATTTTAGTCATAAGAGTCGCGGCATCGCATCATGACATTAAGTTTTGATCTGCCCAAGCGATTGCCTGAACGCGATTCTTCACTGATAGCTTTTTGAATATCTGATACAAGTGCGATTTGATGGTGAATTCACTGACAAATAATTCCTCGGCCATTTGGCTGTTCGAGGCGCCAGCTTGCAAGCAACGCAGTACTTGCAGCTCGCGAATGGTTAGGTCTACCGTGGCTGGGGCAGTATGAGTATTAATGACGTTACGGTAATAGTGTAAAAGTTGACTGGTTACATTACGCGGCAGCCAGTTTTGACCGTTAACAATGCCTTTTAATCCTTCTCCAATTTGCTCTAGCGTATCTTCGGAATAGAACAGCCCCTTTAATTGACCAAATGAAAGCAGCTCATCCGTGGTCAGCCTTTTAGGGACATTGAACACAACGGTTTCAAAGTTCTTCCATACCAGCGGTAAGTTTTTGATCGATTGAACGAGTGATTTATGTTCACTGAGGTCGATCAGTAGGATTTTATTACGATGCTGTGGCTTAGCTTCCATGAGTGCTTCGGTTGAAATCACCGGGATGCTCATATCAATGTACTTTTCGAGTGCTGCCACCTTTTTTTGCGCATTATCTTCCATACTGATCAGAAATAGCTTTCTTGCGTAAGCCGACTTTCTCACGTGTTCAAATCTCCCAGTGTTCAATAAAGGCCATAAGTTGGCATTAAAGAGAGGTTATAACCATAGCTTTACTGAATAAATGCGTTCGAATTCAAAGCTTCACGAAACGATGTCTGCAACGCGAATCAAAAGTGCTACATGCGTAAGTTGAAATGCGATTTGGGTTCTAGTAGGTGACTCATTAGATCACAATGGTATTAGACTTTAATCAAAACATTAAAGCGTGCTATTCTAATGCGCTAAAATTTTATATATCCAGAGTGAAACGGAGCACATCATGGCCAGCCGTGGAATTAACAAAGTTATTTTGGTGGGGAATCTAGGTAACGACCCTGAAATTCGTTACATGCCGAACGGCGGTGCAGTAGCAAACATTACTATTGCGACTTCTGATTCATGGCGTGATAAAGCGACTGGCGAACAGCGCGAAAAAACGGAATGGCACCGTGTTGTGTTGTTCGGCAAGCTTGCGGAAGTAGCAGGTGAGTACTTGCGTAAAGGTTCTCAAGTATACATTGAAGGCCAACTGCAAACTCGTAAATGGCAAGACCAAAGCGGTCAAGATCGCTACTCAACTGAAGTCGTTGTTCAAGGCTTCAACGGCGTGATGCAAATGCTTGGCGGTCGTGGTCAAGGTGGCGGCGCACCAATGGGCGGTCAACAGCAGCAGCAAGGTGGATGGGGTCAGCCTCAACAACCAGCTCAGCAGCAGTACAATGCGCCTCAGCAACAGCAACAACAGCAGGCTCCGCAGCAACCACAGCAGCAGTACAATGAGCCACCAATGGATTTTGACGACGATATCCCGTTCTAAATTCTGCTTATGCTTGAATCGAAAAGGCCGCGAATATCGCGGTCTTTTTTATTGTCACTATCTAATGATCTCAAAGGCTTATCTCAGCAAGGTTAGGCGTAACAATAAAACTTATCAATGAGTGTGATGTTCTTTATGCTCCAGCCTCTCACTATCAGACGAATCCGATTGTTTGATGAACTCTTATCAAGTATAAATATTTCAATAAGGTATATGATGAATAAAAAAGGAATTTGGTATTCATGAGGTATACCCCAACTCTTAAGTTAAGCACACGGCTGGTGGCTTTTGTCACCATGATCGTCATCTGCGCCATGTTTATCTTGTTTGTCGGTGGCACCCTCTCTTTTAAACGTCTTGGGCAGGAATATCTCACCCATTATTTAGAAGGGATCGTAGAGGTGGTCGACAAGGAGATGGAAGATCCTGACGCTGCTTATTCTATGCAGCGCTGGATGCCGAAAATGCTGCAGGCTTCCAATATTGTCGAAATGACATTGTCGACCAACAATGCGGTTGTTTATCGTTTCAAAGATACTTCTCATCAAATGGAAGCGTCAGTCTTGTTTGAGACAGAATATCAACTGACTCACAATCAAGATTACACGATTCATTTTAAAGCGATCCCGCCTTACTTAGGTTACAGCTACTCAATGCAGGCGCTTTGGTCGATCACGCTTGCCGTTATCCTGATCATCTTCTGTTTAATGCGCGGTGTTGCGTGGCTTAAGGAGCAATTAGAAGGCTCTGAAATGCTCGAAGAGCGAGGCAGGATGATCCTTGCTGGTCGGGTAGAGCAGTATGCAAAAGGTGACAAAAAAGAATGGCCTTATACTGCCAGTGAAGCGCTCGATGTATTAATTGAAGAGTTACAAGATGCGCGTCAAGAGCGAAGCCGATTTGATACCTTTATTCGAACTCAAACCTTCCTTGATAAGTTAACAGGTACCGCCAATCGAGTGCTATTTGATAGCAAACTGGAATCGGCGTTACTAGAAAGTGGGGCTCGCGGCGCCGTGTTGCTAGTACGTATTCAAGACTGGAAACTGGTTGAAGAAGAGCAAGATAAGCAAATTACGGATGAGTTTATTGTTGAAGTTGGGAGTTTATTATCCAACTTAGTTCAGCGATACCCTGATGTTGTATTTTCTCGTTATTACGATGCTGATTTTGCGTTATTTCTGCCGCATCAAAGTGCCAAAGATGTGGCTAATTTGGCATCACAATGCATTCGCCAGTTAGAAAAATTAATTCCGCCAGAGCCACTCGACCCAGACAACTGGTGCCATATAGGCATCACTACTTATAAAGAGGGTGAGCGACACAGCCAAATCATCGATGAGGCAGAGACAGCTTTGCGTAGTGCGCAACTACAAAATAACAATAATTGGAGTCGCTTCAAAAAATGGAACCACGATGAAGAAGCTCGCGGAAGTGTGAGGTGGAGAACGTTATTTGACACAGCACTTACACCAGAAAGTGTGATACTCTACGCACAATCTGTGCACCCAATAAGTGACGCGACGCATAAAAAATCATTATATGAAGAGTTAACATGTCGGATTCGCGATCCTGAGAATGGCATTGTTAAAGCGTCTCGGTTTATTTCTGCGATCAGACAGGTTGGTTATGAAGCGCAAATGGATAAGTCTGTTATTAATAAATTCTTAAGAGAGTTTAAGGATAATTTTGATAACTCGAGAGAGTATGCGCTCAATTTGAATGTAACGCCTTTTTCTAACCGAGAGTACTTTAAATGGTTTCGTGATGAACTCTTACAGTTGTCACGTGAACAGAGAAAGTGTCTCAGTTTTGAGTTTGTTGAAGCACAATTTGTAAGACACTTAGACTTTATGCGACCAGTCGCTAAAATGCTGGCCGGTTTAGGGTGCCACTTAATGGTTGGGCAGGCTGGACGAACCATCGTCAGCACTCACTATTTAAAAGAAGTGGATATTCGTTACCTTAAACTTCATCGCAGTTTAGTAGCAAAAATCGACCAGCGACATGAGAACCAGCTATTTGTCCGCAGCATGCTAGGTGCCGCGGCAAACAGTAAAACTAAAATCATAGCAGTGGGAATTGAGAATCAAAACGAGCTCAACACGTTAATTGAGCTCGGGGTTTATGGTGGGCAAGGGCGCTACTTTTCTGCAGAGCAGCAGTTTCTTCCTCGTCCACAAGCATTGCCAAGTTCTCAATCAGAATCCCAAGTGAAATTGGGAAGACGAAATCGCTGGCGTAAAAAATAAAGATAATAATCATGGATTTCAAAGCACTACTCGACAAGCTCAAACGATCATCTGGTGGTGGTCGTTCCTGCTTTTTGGTTATTCAGCCAGACGCCGTTTATTTATCATCTTCAATAAAAAGTGGCCGCCCATACCAATTTGATATTTCTGAATCCAATTGGGAGAAAGCCGTAGAGCAAGCATTGAGCGTTGCTGCGAGTGCGTATGATTCTCTAACGGTTGTCCTTTCTCATAACTATTATCAGATGTATCAAATCGACAAACCTGTCATGCCGCGCCAAGAATGGCCTGCAGCATTACCGTTTTTGTTGAAAGAACTGATCTCTGAGCGTGCCATTGACATTATTGCCGATGCGGTAGAGCTACCCAATTCAACCAAAGTGCAAGCTTACGTCTTATCACGAAAAATGTTGGATAAGATCGTGTTACTGGCCAGTCGCGCCCAGTTGCCATTAGAAGCTATTCTTCCTGAAGACGACATTTGGGGAGAGACCGCAGGTGAACTAGGTAACTTCCTATTATTACAACGCAGTGTGCGTGGTCACTTCCGTATTAGCGCTTTTGTCGAAAATACTATCGCATTTCATCGTTCGATTCGCAGTGTGACGCCACCGTTAACGGGGGTTCCGTCTAGCGAGTTACAGATGGATAGCCTCTCGTTAGAACTGCAACGTTCGATTGATTATCTTTCTTCTCAGTTGCGCCATGTGCAGCTGCATCAATTGAAAGTGTGTTGTGATGAGGAGGATGAGAGTGAGCTTGTTCAGTCTCTGAACTACCGTTTAAGCACTAAAGTCTCTCTGTTATTACCACCAGAACATGAGCTATCAGGACACGTTTTAGCAGATGCTGCTGCGGCTTCTAATACTCGACGCGTTAACTTATACCCTGATTACTTAAAGCCGAAAAAAGAGCTCCTGACACTAAGAAATATCGCGTTATCTTGGGGTGTCGCGGCTGCAGCCATTCTACTCTCTTACGGCTATGTGACTTGGCAGAGCAGTGGTTTAGAAGATGAAATTGCTATTGTAAAAAGCAAAGGCGATATCATGAAGTCAGAGCTTGAACGCTATCAAGTCAAACTACGTAAGCATCAACCCGACAATAATAAGCTGGCAGCTAAAGCCCGCTTAGAGCGTGAAGTCAAGGCGAAGCGAGACTCGCTTAAAGCCGTCGGGAAATACGATGACTCGCAGCGCACGGGTTACTCTGGCGTGATGCAATCATTAGCTAAGCTAGGAAACCAAGAAATTTCTTTGTCCGAAATTCGAATCAATAACCATACCTTAGATCTGAAGGGACTGGCGAAAAAGCCGAGCTCAGTACCAAGTTGGGTTAACCAATTTAAAAATGAAATTAGCTTGGTTGGCCGGACGTTTGACGACGTCAAAATTGGCCGAAATGATAAGGATATTGTGACGTTTGAACTAAAAACGCGCGAGGATAAAGAGAAATGAACGAATTCTGGATCTCATTAGAAGAGCGCTTTGGCGAAATGAGCGCGCGTGAAAAAGTGCTCATCGCGCTGTGTGGTTTAGTTGTCGTGATCATGTTGCTTTTTACGCTGGTACTGGAACCCAAGCTTAACGAGATCATTAGTAATGAGAGGCAACTAAGCAATTTAAAGCAAGCCAATCAAAAGATTGAAATCGACACACTACGTATTCAAGCGCAGCTGAAGAAAGATCCAAACGCTGAGATTGATCGCGCGATATCTAACCTGCTAACAGAAAGTCAGCACCTTTCGATGCAGCTAGCGGAGATCATCGAACACCTTATTACACCTTCGCAAATGGCTGAGCTGCTGGAAAATGTATTAGAGCAGCAAAGTGGCATTCACCTTTTGTCTTTGCAAACTTTGCCATCTGAGCCAATTACGGAAGATAAAGAAGCATCGCAATACTCTGGTTACTACGTACACCCTGTACGTATGGAGCTGACTGGCGACTACTTTTCTATTGCCAATTACCTAAATAAATTGGAGAGCCTTCCTGCCAGTTATTATTGGCGCAGCTTTAGTTACAAAGTCGAAGAGTACCCGAAAGCGAAGCTTGTGTTGGAAGTCTACACACTAGGATCTCGAGAGGAGTTTATTGGTGGTTAAAAAACTCATCATCTCATTGCTTGTCATGGCTGCGGCAGGAACCGCTTGGGCGAACCAAGATCCAACGGCACCACTTGGCTGGGAAAAGCCTGCGGTTGAAACGTCAGCGAAACCAAAAGCAAAACAGTACCGACTGCCTACGCTCAACAGTATTGTGTGTAAGCCAAGTACTGCTTGTGTCGCGATTATGGATAACAAGCTTGTTGAAAAAGGCGAGCTATTTAAGGGTTATCGCGTCGCGAGCATTAATAGTGAATTTGTAACTTTAAAGCGTGGTAACCGTCAGTGGGACCTAGAGCTTTTTGGTTTAAACGTAAAAAATAATAACCAGAGCCTGATCAGATATGCGCAAATTAGTTGTAGGAATAACGATTGCTTCTTTAATGGGATGTTCAATGGGTCACCGTGACCCAGTGGAAGTCAAAGAAGCGCTCAATGAATCTATCAATCAAGCGAACAGCCGCACGTTAGAAGAAATTCCTTCTTCTGTCGAAGCGGACCTGATGCCTAACTTAGACTCGAATGTTGCTTTAGAGCAAGGCACCTCGAAGCGTTTCCGTATTCAAGCGAATGCGGTCGATGCACGAAGCTTTTTTGCCTCGCTAGTCAAAGGCACTGAGTACAGCGTGGCGATTCATCCAGCGGTACAAGGTAATATCACCGTCAACTTGTCAGATGTTACGTTGGATGAAGTCCTGAGCGTTGTACAGAACATGTATGGCTATGATGTGGTGAAGTCTGGCAAAGTTATTCAAATCTACCCTGCTGGTATGCGTACGGTAACCATTCCTGTTGATTACCTCCAGTTCAAACGCTCTGGTCGATCATTGACGAGCATTGTCACGGGCTCAGTGACCTCGGCTGGTACGTCTAATTCTGGCGGTAGCTCAGACAGTTCTGACTCATCAGACTCTGACAATGGAAGTAACAGCGGCGATAGCTCGACGACTTCTACGGGCGGTACTCGCATCGAAACCATCACTGAAAGTGACTTCTGGCCGATGCTGCAGCAAGCCGTTGCGAATCTAATTGGTTCAGGCAAAGGACAAAGCGTTGTCGTAACACCTCAAGCAGGAGTGATTACGGTTCGAGCGTTTCCAGATGATATTCGAGAAGTCCGTGAGTTCTTAGGTGTATCGCAGGAGCGCATGCAGCGTCAGGTCATTCTTGAAGCTAAAATTCTAGAAGTGACGTTGAATGATGGCTACCAACAAGGCATCAACTGGTCGAACTTATCGGCGTCAATTGGTAACTCGGGTAGTGTCGTAGTGAACCGCCCTGCGTCGGCATTACCACCGTTGGATGCGATTGGCACGCTATTGGGCGGCCAAACCAACGTGACTATCTCTGATGGCAACTTCAATGCTGTGTTGAGTTTTATGTCTACACAAGGTGACTTGAACGTTCTTTCGAGCCCTCGTATTACCGCTGCCAACAACCAAAAGTCGGTCATCAAAGTGGGTACCGATGAGTACTTTGTTACCGAGCTATCGAGCAATGCAGGCAACGGTGAAAATTCAAATGCTGTTCCAGAAGTGGAATTGACACCATTCTTCTCAGGTATCTCTCTCGATGTGACTCCGCAAATTGATAACAAAGGCAATGTGTTCCTGCATGTTCACCCTGCGGTTATTGAAGTCTCGGAAGAAGTGAAGAAATTGAACTTGGGCGGTGAGTTCCAAAACATCCAATTGCCATTGGCAAAAAGCTCTATTCGTGAATCAGACTCGGTTATTCGTGCTAAAGATGGCGATGTTGTGGTTATCGGCGGTTTGATGAAACAGCAAAATCGTGAGCTTGTTTCTAAAGTCCCATTCTTAGGCGATGTGCCCGCATTGGGGCATTTGTTCCGCAACGTAAATAACGTGACTGAGAAAACAGAATTGGTCATCTTGCTAAAACCGACCGTAGTTGGTGTGAACTCTTGGCAGAAAGAGCTAGAGCGCTCTCGTGATCTGCTGCAAGAGTGGTTCCCAGATGCGCAATAAGCGCGGGGAAAGGTTCCGTTTTTCAATGAGTTTGTGATTCGAGTATGTACTTGTCACATTTTGGATTTCGAGTTCAGCCTTTTTCGTTAACCCCAAACACAGAAATGTTCTTGGGGTTAGTCCCTCACTATGAGGCGATCCAAACCATTTTAGCCGCTGTGCAAATGGGAGAAGGGGTGATTAAGGTGACGGGAGAAGTCGGCACCCGAAAAACCATGGTGTGTCGTAAGTTAATTGAGCAGATTGAATCTGAAGTCGAGCTGATTTACTTACCTAATCCAGTTTTGAATGGAGAGCAGTTGCAGTTTGCTGTCGCCAGAGAGTTAGGCATCGAGAACGATGACCCGCTACGTATTGTTTCTCTCATTCAAGAGCACCTGATTCAAGTGCATTCTACGGGAAAGAAAACCGTCTTGATCGTCGATGAAGCACAAGCTCTTTCTCCACAAGCGTTAGAAACATTGCGTCTGTTCGGCAACCTAGAAACGGAACAAGATAAACTCATTCAACTGGTGTTATTCGGACAACCTGAGTTGGATGAGCGGTTAGCCAGCCACGAGCTAAGGCAGTTTCGTCAACGTATTACGTTTAGTTGTCAGCTGCGTCCTCTTTCTATCGATGAAGGCGTGGCTTACATCAATAATCGTTTAGACAAGGCAGGCAATGGAGCGCACATTTTTTCTATTGAGCAGAAAAAAGCGATTTGGCGTTCATCCATGGGGATTCCACGTTTGATCAACCAAATTAGCCACAAGTCGTTGCTTGCGGCATTTAATGATCGTTGCACACTATTAAAAAATCATCACGTTTACGCCGCTATGCACGATACGTTTGATGCCCGTAAACCTAAGTTTAAAACACCCGTATTTTGGGGATGGAGTCAACCTTGAGTGCCATCAATAAAGCATTATCAGAACTCGCTGAAAAAACATCACCGTCAGAGCTTACTCGTGCGGACATTCCCAACGTTTCACGCAGTAAACCTTGGCTTTGGCTCGTTGCTGGTTTCTCGTTAAGCCTTGCGGTGGGCGGCTGGGCGGTCTCTCGCGGTCCTATCCCTTCAGGCGAGCTTTCATCTGCTCAAACAGAAACCATGCCATTGTCGTCAGTGAATGCTTCGTCAATCACATCATCAGAGCGTACTCATTCGCCAACGAGTAAAATGACGCCCGAGACAGCCCATGTGGTTTACACGAAGCCAGTGACACAACCGGCTGCGCAACAGCTTCATATGCCTGAGACTGATAGGTTCACGCCAAGAGCGGAGGTAAATGCGGTCTCTGAAGATGCAGCGTTACTCGCGCAAGTGGCAACGATGCCAAGCGATGAGCAATCTAATCACGTAACCCGCACAACAGCAGACAACAGTTCAATGCGCATTGAGCAGGTTGAGCTGACGCACCGCCAGTTATCTCTTAAAGCGGTTAGCCGAGCGGAAAAAGCACTGGATGCTAACGATATGCAAACGGCATTGTCGGCTTATGCTGAGGCGTTACGTTATGAGCCAATGAATGCAGACACGCGTCAAAAATTATCGGCGTTGTACTTTGGCAAAGGCGACACGCGTAAAGCGTATGAGATTATCCAAGAAGGCATCAACCTTGACACGAACAACCAAGTACTTCGCTTGGCCTTGTCTAAGTTGTTAGTGAAAGCCAATCAACCTGAAGCAGCGCTGAGTCCGCTTGTGCATTTGCCTCCAATGCCAAGTCGAGATTACTTGGCGATGCGTGCGGCATTGGCACAAAAACACAAGCAGAATGATATTGCGCTTGAGAGTTATCAACTCCTTACTCAGCGTGAGCCGGAAAATGCGCGCTGGTGGCTAGGTTTAGCGATTCAACAAGAGCGCGCGCTGACGTTTACCGCCGCGATCAACTCTTACAACCAAGCTCTGGGTAAAGTTGGCATTTCGAATCAATCGCAAGCGTTTATCCGCGACCGTTTGAGCATCTTGAAACAGCTGGAGAATGCACAATGAAAATTCAGTTGAGAAAACGCTTAGGCGATCTTCTGGTTGAAGAAGGCATCGTCTCTGAAGAACAAATCCAGCAAGCACTAAACGCACAACGTAGTACCGGGCAGAAGCTGGGTGATGCGTTAATTGATCTCGGCTTTATTACTGAGAAGCAAATGTTGGACTTCTTGTCCCAACAACTTGGTTTGCCACTGATCGATCTTGGTCGCGCACCTGTGGATGCGGAAGCGGTACAGATTCTACCTGAGGTACACGCACGTCGCTTACGTGCGATGGTCGTTGCTCGAAATGGGGACACGTTGCGCGTTGCCATGAGTGACCCTGCGGATTTGTTCATCCAAGAGTCACTGATGAATTTGCTAGGTGAATACAACCTTGAGTTCATCGTGGCTTCAGAGCGCCAACTCATTTCAAGCTTTGACCGCTATTATCGCCGCACCAAAGAAATCGCTTCTTTCGCGGAACAGTTGCATGAAGAGCATAAAGATGAGCAAAGCTTCGATTACGGTATTGATGGAACCGACAGTGAGGAAGTTACCGTTGTAAAGCTGGTTAATTCCATGTTTGAAGATGCGGTACAAGTCGGAGCATCGGATATTCATATTGAACCAGACGATCAGATTTTGCGCTTACGTCAGCGTATTGATGGTGTACTGCATGAAACCATCCTGAATGAAGTGAATATCGCATCGGCTTTGGTTCTTCGATTGAAGTTGATGGCGCACCTAGACATCTCTGAGAAGCGCTTGCCGCAAGATGGCCGATTCAATATCAAAGTGCGTGGTCAATCAATCGATATTCGTATGTCGACGCTACCAACGCAATACGGGGAGTCCGTAGTAATGCGTCTGCTTAACCAGTCTGCTGGTTTGCGTCCATTAGAAGAGTCAGGTTTGCCGCCAGATTTGCTTGCTCGTTTACGTCGACAGTTGGCTCGTCCGCACGGCATGATCTTGGTGACGGGGCCGACAGGTTCAGGTAAAACCACCACGCTTTACGGCGCATTAAGTGAGCTCAACGAGCCAGGGAAAAAGATCATTACAGCAGAGGATCCGGTCGAATACCGTCTGCCTCGCATCACTCAGGTACAGGTAAACAGTAAGATCGATCTGACTTTCTCGCGTGTGCTTCGAACCTTCTTGCGTCAAGACCCAGACATCATTCTTGTTGGTGAGATGCGTGACCAAGAGACGGTAGAAATTGGTCTGCGAGCTGCACTAACGGGTCACTTAGTATTGAGCACTCTTCACACCAATGATGCTGTCGACAGTGCGTTACGCATGATCGATATGGGCGCACCGGGTTACTTGGTTGCCAGTGCGGTCAGAGCCGTGGTGGCGCAGCGTCTTGTTCGCCGTGTTTGTCCAGACTGCAAAACAGAAGATCATCTAGACGAGTCACGCCAACAGTGGTTAGCTGGGCGTTTTCCAAACCAAGTAGGGACCACTTTTTATAAAGGTGTAGGCTGTCAAAACTGTAATTTGACTGGTTATCGAGGCCGAATTGGTGTGTTTGAAATGCTCGAACTTGAGCACGAAATGATGGATAAATTGCGCGCCAATGATGCGGTTGGCTTTGCCCAAGCCGCGCGTCGCTCAGAAAACTATAAGCCACTGCTTGCTTCTGCAATGGAACTGGCGCTACAAGGTACCGTCAGTTTGGATGAAGTGATGACCCTAGGTGAAGGTGACGCTTCTGGTAAGACTGATCCCATTTTCATATAGGTAAGTGAATGCCAACTTTTCGTTATCAAGGCCGCACGCTAGACGGCTCATCCACTAACGGCAAAATCGAAGCAGTGAACTCAGAGGCTGCGGCGGAAGCATTGATGAACAAAGGGATCATCCCGCTCAATGTGCGGTTAGAGAAAGAGTCGGCAAAAAGCCAAATGAGCTTGTCTAAGCTATTTGTGCCAGCCATTCCATTGGAAGTGATCATTCTTTTCTCTCGCCAGTTGTTTAGCTTAACTAAAGCGGGCGTACCGTTGCTGCGTTCTATGCGTGGCCTGCTGCAAAATTGTGAAAACAAACAGCTCAAAGAGGCACTGGAAGATGTCGTTTCTGAACTGAGTAATGGCCGAGGTTTGTCTTCTGCGATGCAGCAACACAGCAAAGTATTCAGCCCACTGTTCGTTTCTATGATCAACGTCGGTGAGAATACGGGTCGGCTTGACCAAGCGCTATTGCAACTGGCGAATTACTACGAGCAGGAACTCGAGACTCGCAAACGCATCAAAGCGGCGATGCGTTATCCGACGTTTGTCATTATCTTTATCACCATCGCCATGTTTATATTGAATATCTTGGTGATCCCTGAGTTTGCATCTATGTTTACGCGCTTTGGTGTAGAGTTACCACTGCCGACGCGTATTTTGATCGCTACTTCTAATTTCTTTGTTAATTATTGGGTATTGCTGATTGTGGCAATGATTGGTGCGTTTGCGGTTTTCAGAGCTTGGGTGGCGACGGCTGATGGTCGGGAAAAGTTCGATAAGTTTCGGCTTCGGCTTCCAATTGTGGGCGATATCGTTAATCGCGCGCAGCTTTCCCGTTTTGCTAGAACCTTCTCGTTGATGCTGAAATCAGGCGTTCCACTTAACCAGTCTTTAGCTTTAGCCGGGGAAGCCCTAGGGAACCGCTTTTTAGAAAATCGAATTCTTGAGATGAAATCCGCGATTGAAGCGGGTAGCACCATCTCAGTGACTGCCATCAACAGTAAAATCTTTACCCCTTTGGTAATTCAGATGATTGCAGTAGGGGAAGAAACCGGTCGTATTGATGAGCTGCTGCTAGAAGTGTCGGATTTTTACGATCGAGAAGTCGATTACGATCTAAAAACACTAACCGCAAGAATAGAACCGCTACTTTTGGTGATTGTCGCCGGCATGGTCATGGTGCTAGCACTGGGTATCTTCCTGCCAATGTGGGGAATGCTAGACATCATCAAAGGCGGCTAATAGGTGGTTGAAAATCAAAGTCGGGCGACGCTAATCGTTTTTGGGATAATTGCTACCATCATTGCTGTTGGCTTGGCGGTCAAATTACGTCCTGTTACCGAGCAGGCGCAAGTGACCGGAGCGAAGTTGGCGAGAGTTTGGATGCAAGATAGTGTTCAGCGTTATCGTCAAGCTTGGTTAGTACAAGGCGAGCCAAAACATATGCTGATGGATGGTTTTAACCTTACCATGACTGAGGGCGGGCTAGTGTCTCCCTTTACTCAACAAGGTGTTTTAGATTGTGGTTATTGGCTAGCAGTGCATTATCCACAACGTAAAATAATGACCAATAAGTTAATAGATATCAGTGGAGCCATCAAAACTGATCGTTATGTCTGTCACTATACTTATGAAAATGGTCAGTCGATTGTAGTTATTTCAACAGCTAATCAGCTGAAAATAGACGTCGAAATGTCGGCGGAGTGAATTTTTTGACACTTAATCACTATAATTGGTATTGAAAGTCGGTATAATGCAATCATTACCATAAGTAAGACGCTGTAATAGAGGGTAAACAATAATGTGTTTTTCTCATTGCAGCATGAACTGAATAATGGCGAATCGTCATTCTGCTCAAGCGGTAGATACAGTATCCACTTCACGGTCAGTTTTAGTGAACGTTGCTGCTCCAAACCGTTTTGACAATATCCAAAATGGTCGCGTGACCTAAACGAAACCTTGCAGTCACACTGCATGCTTACATAGAGAGAGTAAGCAATGAAAAGACAAGGTGGTTTCACCCTTATCGAACTAGTAGTGGTTATTGTAATCCTAGGTATTCTAGCGGTCACTGCAGCACCACGTTTCCTTAACCTACAAGATGATGCTCGCAACTCTGCGCTTGAAGGTCTAAAAGGTGCGATTACTGGCGCAGCAGGTATTACTTATGGTAAAGCTGCTATCGAAGGTAAAGAAGCTGCTTCTGCGGCAAAACTAACTATCAAAGATAATGATGACCTAGATATCGTATACGGTTACCCAAAAGCTGACAAAGACGATTTATACTTACTTGTCGATGGTCTGGAGAGTGATTGGGAAACAGAAACAAGTGGCGCTAAGAGTGTATTGTTTGGCTATGAGGGTTACAACAAGAAATGTGTTAGTTACACTGAAGCGGAAGAAGATACTGCTCCAATTGTTAAAGTTATCGATAACTGTGGCACTAAATTTTAACCTCTGATTAAAGTGTGTTTAAGGCCAGCTAGTCTGGCCTTTATCTCTTTATTTTGATTAATTTCGGAATAGTTCATATGCGTAAATCATCGGGTCTTAGTGCAATAGAGTTTGTGGTTGTGCTGGTCATTTTAGGTGTAGTCGGTTATGTGGTATTACCAAGATTTATCAGTTTTGAGCCAGAAACTTATGAAGCGAAGTGGGAGCAAACCAAGCAAACCGCTGAGCATGTTTCTGAGACGCTAAGCAACAAAGAAACTTACGATCGAATTGAAGAAGAGATCGATAGATCGAAAAACTAACCTAGAGCAATCTTGTTTGCTACGTAAAAGAAGTGTGATTTTAGTCCAAAATTACCATGCTTTTTTGCTTATAATTTAATCGCTTGTTGTAAGCCGAAGGTTCCTAAGTATGAAGTCGCGCTCAACGATATCAGGTTTTACTCTCATTGAGCTGATCATGGTAATCGTCATCCTTTCAATATTATCGCTTTACGCGTCCAGTCGATTTATGCGCACTGGAATTTCTGCCGCAGCAATTCAAGATCAAGTCATTTCTGTTGTTCGCCAAGTCCAGGTGAATCGCATGCAATCAAATGTCAGTAGTGCGGTAGGAAATAACGATTTTATTCTATCCATAGCAACCAATTGTATCGGTTCAAAAGCCTCTTGCTCATCTCAGTCCAGTAGTCGTAGTGATTGGGTCGAAGACAGCAGTGTTACTTTTTCTCCTGTTCAAGAGGTTAAATTTGATCTTCTAGGAAATCCGACCCCTTCTTCGGTCACTATCTCTATTAGCGAAAACAATAGCTCTCAAACTTGTACGGTCACAATTAATGAGCAAGGCTACGTAAGTAAAAGTGGCTGTTCATGACAATGAAATGCAAAAAAACGCTTCGAGGAATGACGCTTATTGAGATGATTATTGCGATCGTCTTGATGGGAATCGCAATGGTGATGTTTTCGACAGCATTGATACCACAAATTAAAGATGCTTCCACCTCCCATTATCAAAGTCGAGCCATTGCTTTAGGGCATAGTATGATGTCGCAAATTTTGGCCCGCAATTTTGACCATTATTATGATGACAATGGTGGCATGCTCCGCTGCGGCGAAAGTGGGGCAGACGCTTGCTCACCTCTTGGAAGAGATGGAGAGACTTCGCCCTCTGCTTTTAATGACGTTGATGACTATATTGGTTGTTGGTACACCGAAAATACTCAGAATAGTTGTCCGTCAGGGATCGAAAAATACCAACTCTCAGATGTTGTCGGTAATGGTGCGGACAGTAGTTATGTCAATTTTCGTGTAGAGGTTGCGGTAGAAACGACAGAGCTCGAAGGAAGTGTTCCTAAAATGAAGCAAGTGAAACTAGATATATTTGCTGGTTCCGCGTTAGCGATTTCATTGGTTGGTTACAGAGGTAATTATTAATGAGTCAAAGAGGCTTCACTCTCATAGAGCTCGTGCTGACCATTGTTATTGGTAGCATCATCATGCTGGGGATTGCAGGTTATGTTCAAGTTGGGATGAAAGGGTATGTTGATGCGAGTTCAAGACAAAGAATTCAGACCCAAGCTCAATTTGTGCTAGAAAAAATGGCGCGTGAAATTAGACACGCCGTTCCCAATAGTTTTGCAATGACAAACACGGTTGACGAATCCTGCCTGTCGTTTGTTCCAACTTTAAATTCCGGTTATTACTTTCAAGAACCAACCAGCAACGATCTGCTTTTTATCACTGGGGAAAATGTTCCAGGAAATACATTAAAAGCTTCCGAGGAGATACGCTTTGTCATTAACCCTACACGCTATGACGATTTGATATCAGGCGCTGTGAGTAATCACTTAATTAATAGTGACCTTTCTTTAAATGGTAATGATGGCAATCGTAATGCCGACTTTTATCGTTATAGCTTAACGACGCCTTTACCTAGTGACTCGATCGCTCATCGTATTTATCTATATCAGTTAGCAACCAAAGTTGAATACTGCATTGTCAAAGCCGGGGCTCATACTAATCGCTTAACTCGCAATGGCACTGTTGTTGAAAATATCGTGGCAGATGAAAGTCAATTTAACTACACGAATGTGAGTTTACAGACTGGTGGGATTGTTTATCTCAAATTTGCTTTTGAACAAAATGGTGAAGTGAGTACCTACCAACAAGATGTGCAGGTGTTAAATGTCCCATAAACAGAAAAACAGTGGAAATGTACTCATTGTATGCTTGTTCGTGATTATTATGATGGGATATCTAGGTGCAACGCTCACAAAGACTAACTGGTCTAATCAAAACTCAATGACTCGTGAGTTTTTAGGGACACAAGCATGGTTTTACGCTCAATCTTCAACAGAGTGGGCACTCACTGAAATATACCCACTTAACAATGAAAACCCAGATGTGGGAAGTAATTGCAGTAATAAAGTCAATGGTAAAGCGCCAAGCTCAGAGAGCATTGATTACGGAAGCTGCCGATTAGTTTCGCTTGTGTGTGACGGGGGAGATAAAAAGTTAGATAGCCAAACATTTTATCGTATCGAAGCTGCAGTCCAGTGTGGTTCTGGATTGAGCTTGGTTGAACGCAGACAAGAGATTTGGATTAAGGATTAAAATAATGAAAAGAAAAATAATTGCTGCTTTATTTTTTTGTTTGTTTTCTCTCAAGAGCTTTTCTGCTGAAACTTTTGATATGGCACCATATTGGTCAATTAGTAAGGGAGCGATGAAATCGAGAGGGAACCTGTGTGGTGGTTATTATCATAGTTACAATGATTATGTTTGCCCGAACGGGTTATACCTACATAAATGGCAGTCAATTTCTTCCGATCGGCCAATGAATATTCTAGTTTATGGTGATGTTGAATTTAAAGGAAAAAATGTAATTGGCAGCTCTATTCGCCCTATTAATATTCTTGCTAAAACCAGTAATGTGAAAGGCCGAAATCAAGTTCAACTCTTCGGCAATATTGAAGCCCATGGAAGTGTTGAACTAAAAAATAATATCGACATAAATGGTTTCATCTATTCGTCTCACGGTAATGTGTATCTTGAAAGTGCAGAAGTGGCAGGAAATGTTACAAGTCTTACGGATGGCATAGAGATTAAAGGTACAGGGAATGTTATTGAAAGTGATATTTGGGGGGCGAGGGATATCGTACTCAGGGCAAGATCATGAAAATCCTTTATGGCATAAGGGGTGACGTGAAGTGATGTTTCCACTAATTTGTACATTTAAATCACAATAATTTCAATACATTCAAGATCGATTTGATGATCA
>NZ_JAMZAP010000031.1:0-36422 GCF_024181785.1 Vibrio sp. Y42_MX_L11 | reverse complement strand
GCTTCTAATTGGATTATCATCAACGAGTGCCCACACAGATTGATAGGTCTATATTGTTAAAGAGCTTGCTTTGGGAGAAGTTTTTCTCTCAAAGCGGAGGTGCATTCTAGCGATTTAATTGGCAGTGTCAAACACTTTTTCAATTTTATTTTTCGTAGAAGCTTTTTACCTCTCCGACCCTGCTGAAGCCTTATCGCGTCTGCCGTGTCGGTGGATGCGCATTATAGGGAACTCAGATCCGTTCGCAACCCTTTTTTGGAAAAAAATGGGAAAAACCGACTGTTCGATGACTATTTCATCAAAAAAGCAAAAAAGAGGGTAAAAAACCCTCTTTTTCTGCCTCATAAGCCGTATTTAAATGAATGCGTACGCGTCTGCGAACATACGTTCGCTCTTCGCTTTCTTGTTCTGAGTGAACTGTTCACGTGCTGCGCCAGCCATTTCGAATCGACCTGCAATATAGATATCGTAGTTTTCTAAGCTTTCGAAATCTTCACTCACCGCTTGTAGCACGTTACCAACCTTACCTTGCCAATCAGCAGGTGCTTCTTCTACAACTGGAACAAAGTGAACGTTAGTAAACTTATCGGCGATCTCGACCAGTTCTTCTTTTGCATAAAGTTGGCAGTTATCGCGCGCACCCCAATATAGATAGATAGGGTTGGTTTTATTCTGCGCGACGCAGTGATCCAGAATCGAGCGCACGTAACTAAAACCTGTACCACCAGCAATTAATAATAGTGGACGTTCACTTTCTTCTTGAACCCAAGCATCACCATGCGGGGCATCAATTTCAATCTGACCATCAGTTTCAAGCGCCGCTTGCATTGCTTCGACAACTTCTTGAGCGTAAGCGTTGTGTTCCGCCGCACCGATATGCAGTTCAAGTTCACCTTCATGACGGCAAGGGCTGCTCGCGATAGAGAAAGGACGTTTGTCTTTTTCACCCATCACTACCATTAGGTACTGACCCGCTTTAAAAGGCACTGGTGATTCTGGGTGAAGAAGGATTTGGTAAGTATTACAAGCTAACGGCTGAATAGACTTTACTTTACATTGGATGGTCATGGTGTTCCTCTCGCTTACTCATCAAAAGTAAGCACTAAATTACTTTCTGTATAGGCTTGGCAAGGGAATATCCAACCTTGCTGTTGCTCTTTTTCGGTTAGCATAGGTTCGAGGTGATAGCTCACCTCGCCCGTTAGCTTTTTACACATGCACATGGCGCAAGCGCCAACTTGGCAACGGTGTGGGAAGCGAATATTGTTGTTGAGCGCAGCTTCCAACACCGTCTCCCCTTCTTTTACTGGAAACGTAACGTCCATTGGTAGAAGGTGGACTTGATGACTCATAGAATACCTAACTGGTCCCAAATCTCATCGACTTTAGCCACAAGTTTAGGATCTTTTTTGATAGGCGTACCCCACTCGCGCGTGACTTCAGATTCGAACTTGTTGGTCGCATCCAGTCCTAATTTGGATGAACTCTCAGTCTTACCAAGCACTTGAATCGTGTCTCTATCTGGGTCCATTCGAGTTGTTACCGCCCAAATGATGTCATTCCAATCTCGTGCATTGACGTCATCGTCGCACAAGATAATGAATTTGTTATCCGCGTACTGAGAAAAGAATCCCCATAAATATTCCATCAATTCTTGAGATTGACCGGCTTGGTCTTTCTTCATGGTCACAACAGCAAATTGGTTGTTTGCTGTGGCTGGTAGATAGACATCAACAATCTCAGGGCGTTGCTGTTTTAATGCATCCAGATCCGCTTCGTTAATCGCTTTATTGTCACGCTCAGTAACCTTGGTTCGTGTCGCGAGTTCAGCATCCCATTTAATGGTCGCATCCAAGCCCATCTTAGAGCCAAGCCCAACCACTGGCGAAGCAAAGTCGAGCGAGTCGATTGGCGTGTTATCTATCATCAAGGTATCACGTACTGGGTCCATATGCTCTGACATGGCTTTCACGACATCATTCCAATCTCGTGCATTTACCGATTCATCGCACACAATAACAAACTTGGTGTACATGAATTGACGTAAGAAAGACCACACGCCCATCATTACGCGCTTGGCATGTCCTGGGTACTGCTTCTTCATGGTAACGACTGCCATTCGGTACGAACAACCTTCTGGCGGTAGATAGAAGTCTTCAATCTCTGGGAATTGTTTCTGCAGAATCGGCACAAACACTTCGTTTAATGCCACACCCAATACAGCTGGTTCATCTGGCGGACGACCAGTGTAAGTACTGTGATAAATAGGATCCTTACGCATAGTAATGTGCGTAATGGTAAACACGTGATGCTTTTCTTTTTCGTTGTAGTAGCCCGTGTGATCACCATAAGGACCTTCATCAGCAAACTCGTTCGGGTCGATATAGCCTTCCATGACGATTTCCGCGCTTGCTGGCACTTCTAAATCATTGCTGACTGACTTCACGACTTCAGTTTTGCTGCCACGTAGCAAACCTGCAAATGCGTATTCCGATAACGTATCTGGCACTGGTGTTACTGCGCCAAGAATGGTTGCTGGGTCTGCACCAAACGCGACCGAAACTGGGAAAGGTTTACCTGGATTGGTTTCCATCCAATCGCGCAGGTCAAGCGCACCACCACGGTGAGCTAACCAACGCATGATGATTTTGTTCTTGGCAATTTTCTGCTGACGATAAATGCCTAGGTTCTGACGTTTCTTGTTTGGACCTTTGGTCACGGTTAAGCCCCACGTAAGCAGTGGTGCAACGTCTTCCGCCCAGCAACTCATTACCGGGATTTTGTCCAAGTCGACTTCATCACCTTGCCACACAATCTCTTGGCACGCCGCTTTACGCAGACGCTTGGCTGGCATGTTCAATACTTGCTTGAACACTGGCAGTTTTTCCAAAGCGTCTTTGAAGCCTTTTGGTGGCTCAGGTTCTTTTAAATAAGCCAGCAGTTTACCGACTTCTCTTAATTCTTTAACATCTTCACGTCCCATACCAATCGCGACACGCTCTGGTGTACCAAATAGGTTGGTCAAAACAGGTACGTCGTAGCCAATTGGGTTCTCAAACAACAGCGCAGGTCCACCAGCACGCAAGGTGCGGTCACTGATTTCTGTCATTTCGTAAGCGGGATCGACAGGGTGAGCAATGCGTTTAAGTCGACCTTTCTGTTCTAGGTGGTCGATAAATTCGCGTAAATCCTTAAAACTCATAGGCCTTCATGACTGGCTGATTAAACTGTCCGCAGTATAACAAATAGGAGGACGCTAAGATCCTCCTATTTTGTGTGGGTATGTGAGCCAGATTACTTTAATACTTGCTCTATCTGCCGAGTCTTCACTTGATGGTTGTTAGAGACTAACTCTTCCAACCAGGTTTGATGCCCTTGCTGCGCCAGCTCTCGAGCGACCATGGTAGCTTCTTCCGATAGTGCCATTTTGCTCACTAGAAACTGTTTCACTTGCGGAGATAAAGGGTTGGACTTTGTAAGTAGACTAATGGCTTCTGGTTTGAGTGACGGATTGACGGTGGAGTTCATCAATTGCTGAATTGAAAAAACGTCCCCAACCGTAGCTAAACGCTCGAGTTCGGACTGGCTGTTGTAATCCGCTCTCATCCGCCAGAGTAAGTTGTACACTTCCTCATCTTGACTTACTTGCGCTAATCTCACGATCACGGCTGTCGATGGTAGCCAACTGGTCACATTCGCTTTGGTTAACTGAGTGGTTAATGCGGCAAGCGCATGCGGTGATAAGCTGTCCAACTCTCGAATCAAAAGTGCTTCACGCGCCTGAACTTGTTGAGATTGCCCTGTAAGCCATTGCTTTAATTCGAGCTCTTTCCGCTCAGCTTGTAGTACAAAGTCCAAGGTACTTTGGTCTTGCTTCCAACGCTTAATCAAGCGGCTCGCAATGGCAGGAAAGTTAAAGGCAGGCACACTAAACTCATACCCGTCCCCTCGCTCTAGAACCTGATAAGTAGGAGTCATACGGATCTGAGACTCAACAAACAGAGCCATTCTAGGCGTGAGAATCACATCTTGCTTCTCAAGCTTTTCCAATAACCGAAAACGCACGACCTCTTGTTGAGGTAAAGCTAGTCGATCAAGGGCAAATTTAAGCGAGTCGACTTCATCCCTGACAACGTAATCAAGCAGTTCAGAGACTTTAGCCTGTATTTGAGTATCCTGAAGCCACTGTTCTACTACAGACTCCTGCATTTCCTTGGCAGATAACGTCGCGGGTAGTGTGATAAGTGACAAGCTCAGGAGTAATGACGACAACATTCCTTGTTGCATGTTAACCTCCCGATAACATTTTCCTCATTCTGATGCTTCCATCGGGAGAAAGCAACAAAAAAGCCACCGTTAACGGTGGCTTTTTTAGAATAAGGACTCAGCTATTACTGACGACGCATCGCATCGAAGAACTCATCGTTGGTCTTCGTCATCGCTAGCTTATCAATGAGGAATTCCATCGCGTCGATTTCGCCCATTGGGTGAACGATCTTACGCAGAATCCACATTTTCTGTAGTTCATCAGTCTTCGTCAGTAGCTCTTCACGACGTGTACCTGAACGGTTGAAGTCAATCGCAGGGAATACACGCTTCTCAGCAATCTTACGGTTCAAGTGCAGTTCCATGTTACCTGTACCCTTGAACTCTTCGTAGATAACTTCATCCATCTTAGAACCAGTATCTACTAGTGCCGTTGCGATGATCGTTAGGCTACCGCCCTCTTCAACATTACGTGCTGCACCAAAGAAACGCTTAGGACGGTGTAGTGCGTTTGCATCCACACCACCTGTCAGTACTTTACCTGATGAAGGTACTACGGTGTTGTAAGCACGAGCGAGACGAGTGATAGAGTCAAGCAGGATAACCACGTCTTTCTTGTGTTCAACAAGACGTTTCGCTTTCTCGATTACCATTTCCGCTACTTGTACGTGACGAGATGCTGGCTCATCGAAAGTCGACGCGACAACTTCACCTTTAACTAGACGCTGCATCTCTGTTACTTCTTCTGGACGTTCGTCGATAAGAAGTACCATCAACTCACACTCTGGGTGGTTGTATGCGATACTTTGAGCGATATTTTGCAGAAGCATTGTCTTACCCGCTTTTGGCGGAGCAACAATCAGACCACGTTGACCTTTACCGATAGGCGATGCCAAATCTAAAACACGTGCTGTGATGTCTTCTGTAGAACCGTTACCACGCTCCATTACCATGCGTTCATTTGCATGTAGAGGGGTAAGGTTTTCAAATAGGATCTTGTTACGAGCGTTGTCTGGTTTGTCGTCGTTAACGGTATTGACTTTTAGAAGGGCAAAGTAGCGTTCACCGTCTTTTGGTGGACGAATTTTACCAGCGATAGAGTCACCAGTACGTAGGTTAAAGCGACGAATCTGACTTGGTGATACGTAGATATCGTCCGGACCCGCAAGGTATGAACTATCTGCACTGCGTAGGAAACCAAAGCCGTCTTGCAGAATTTCCAGAACCCCATCGCCAAAGATGTCTTCGCCGCCTTTAGCGTGCGCTTTTAAAATCGCGAAGATGATGTCTTGTTTTCTTAAGCGAGCTAGGTTCTCTAATCCTAAGCTTTCGCCCAGTTTTACAAGGTCAGACACAGGTCTGTTCTTCAGTTCGGTAAGGTTCATGGTGGTGGATTCTTGTTTAGTCAAAATAAGATCTGTTTTCTAGTTAAGATGGATTTGGTCTCAGGATCGACCAAGAAGAGAAATTTGTTCAATTAACGCGCGATAAGTTAGCACTAATTAGTATTCTAGTCCAGAGTTAGAAAAACAAAACCGTGCGTTGTTACTTTGCACGGTTTTATCTGTAATCACTTGGTGATTATAAGTTTGCGTCCAAAAACTCTTTTAGTTGAGTTTTAGACAGAGCACCAACTTTCGTTGCCGCTACGTTGCCGTCTTTGAATAGCAGTAGCGTTGGAATGCCGCGAATACCAAACTTAGGTGGTGTACCTGCGTTATGGTCGATGTTTAGTTTACCGATAGTGAGTTTGCCTTCGTACTCGTCTGCGATTTCGTCCAGAATAGGAGCGATCATTTTACAAGGACCACACCATTCTGCCCAGAAATCCACTAGAACCGGGCCTGCAGCGTTGATTACATCGTTTTCAAAACCGTCATCAGTTAGCTGCAAAATCTTATCACTCATCTTCCACTCCAATGTGTTTTTCGAAACTGGTTGGATGATAACCAGTAATTAGATGCCCTATTGGAATGTATTTACTTTCGTATTGCAAGCTTTAGCTGATATTCTATAGCCATGAAAAAGACGCATATCACAGAGCAAAAGTTCGCCGATTTGGGCTTAAAGCCCCAAGTTATTGAAGGATTGGACAAAAAAGGGTTCGAATTTTGTACCCCTATCCAAGCCTTGGCGTTGCCGGTCCTGCTCACCGGCCAAGACATCGCAGGCCAGGCCCAAACGGGTACTGGTAAAACGCTCGCGTTTCTTACTGCTACATTCAACCACCTTCTGACGACACCAGAGCATGAAGGTCGTAAACCTACGCAGCCACGCGCAATCATTATGGCGCCAACACGTGAGCTTGCTATTCAGATTTACAATGATGCAGAAGCATTAACTGAGAGCACTGGTCTAAAAACCGCTTTGGCTTACGGTGGTGAAAGCTACGATAAGCAATTGAATAAGCTGCAAGATGGTGTCGATATTCTGATTGGTACGACAGGTCGTATCATCGATTTCTACAAACAGCGCGTATTCAACCTTAACAACATTCAAGCCGTTGTTCTGGATGAAGCCGACCGCATGTTCGATCTTGGCTTTATTAAAGACATTCGCTTCTTGTTCCGTCGTATGCCTGAACCAAAAGAGCGTTTGAACATGCTGTTCTCAGCGACGCTTTCTTACCGTGTTCAAGAACTGGCATTTGAGCACATGAACACCCCTGAGCATGTTGTGGTAGAGCCAGAACAGAAAACTGGTCACCGCATTCAGGAAGAACTTTTCTACCCTTCTAACGAAGATAAAATGGCCCTCCTTCAAACTTTGATTGAAGAAGAATGGCCAGATCGCGCCATCATTTTTGCGAACACGAAACACAAGTGTGAATCGGTTTGGGGTCACTTGGCCGCCGATGGACACCGTGTCGGTCTTCTTACTGGTGATGTACCGCAGAAGAAACGTGAAAAGATTCTTGAGCAATTCACCAAAGGCGATGTCGACATTCTTGTTGCAACTGACGTTGCTGCGCGTGGTCTGCATATTCCTCAAGTGACGCACGTTTTCAACTACGACCTTCCTGACGACTGTGAAGATTACGTTCACCGTATTGGCCGTACCGGTCGTGCTGGTGCAAGCGGCCACTCGATCAGTTTTGCTTGTGAAGAGTACGCAATTAACCTGCCTGCAATCGAAGAATACATTGAGCACACTATCCCAGTTTCAGAATACGATTCGTCAGCGCTGATCCAAGATCTGCCAGCGCCAATTCGTATGCGTGCGCCACGCAACCAACAGCGTCGTACGAATACTGGCGGAACTCGTTCAGGTTCAGGTAACCGCAAGCCGCAAGGACGTCGTCCACGCCAACCACGTCAGTCGGCACCAAAACAATCGTAAAAGGAAACTGAGTTCGTTTATGAGTCAAGCAGGATCATCGCCGCTATACGCCGCCATCGACCTCGGGTCGAACAGTTTTCACATGCTCGTTGTGCGTCATATCGATGGCAGCGTTCAAACAATGGCTAAAATTAAGCGCAAGGTTCGTCTAGCCGCGGGCCTAGATGAACATAATTCTCTTAGTATGGAAGCTATGCAGCGAGGATGGGACTGCTTAAGTCTATTTGCGGAACGCTTGCAGGACATTCCTAAACAAAACATTCGTATTGTAGGCACAGCCACTTTACGTACCGCCACGAATGTAGATGTGTTTCTGGAGAAAGCGAACCAGATTCTTGGTCAACCAATCGACGTTATCTCCGGTGAAGAAGAAGCGGCCACTATCTATAAAGGTGTCGCACACACTTCTGGAGGCAGCGGTCGCCGTCTTGTGGTCGATATTGGTGGCGCAAGTACCGAGCTCATCATCGGTGAAGGTTTCGAAGCCAAAGCACTGACCAGTTTAAAAATGGGTTGTGTGACTTGGCTGGAAAACTTCTTTAAAGATCGCCAGTTGAATGCGCGTAACTTTGACGCAGCAATTGAAGGCGCGAAGCAGACAATCCAGCCAATTCTAGAGCGCTATACAGAAATCGGTTGGGATGTGTGCGTTGGCGCATCAGGCACTGTTCAGGCATTGCAAGAGATAGTGCTAGCGCAAGGTATGGACGAAGTAATCACTCACTCCAAATTGAAACGCCTGCAGAAGCAAGCCATGTTAGCCGATCATTTAGAAGAGCTCGACATTGAAGGCTTAACGCTTGAGCGTGCGTTAGTATTCCCTAGTGGCCTATCTATTTTGATTGCCGTTTTTGAATTACTGGAAATCGACGCGATGACACTCGCGGGCGGCGCACTACGTGAAGGCTTAGTCTACGAGATGGTTGAAGAGCTACGTCAAGAAGACATCCGTGCTCGCACAATTGCCAGCGTACAAAATCGTTATCAGCTCGATCACCAATACGGTGAACAAGTTGCGACACTGGCAAGCAAACTGTTGGAGCAAGCCGGCGGCGATGAGTGGATTACGGAACCTCAAGGCAAGATATTGCTTGAAACCGCCGCAAAGCTGCATGAAATCGGCTTAACGATCGATTTCAAAAAAGGCGGTGAGCACAGTGCTTACCTACTCCAGAATTTGGATTTACCTGGCTACACTCGCGCGCAGAAGTTCTTTATTGGTGAGATTGCCCGTCGTTATCGAGAACAACTCACCTCACTGCCTGAGCAACACGCGTTATCAGGCTCAAGTGCCAAGCGCGTACTGCGGTTGTTGCGCTTAGCGGTGTTGTTGACTCACCGTCGCAACCAAAACTTAGAGCCAAACGTCGTATTAACGGCTGAAGGTGACAACCTAACATTAAACATTGATGCGCAGTGGCTAGCGGCCAACCCGTTGACCGCCGCTGAGCTAGAAATCGAATCCAACCGTCAAACTGATATCGGTTGGCCATTAACGATTACCTCTGATTAATGGTTGTTATCCCATGACAAAGGCTCCTTCTGGAGCCTTTTTAATACCCGTTATTATCCTATGTACAACTCATAGAGTTTTGAGACACCGATGATCTAAATACTCATTTCGCTGTACATTTGCTTTAGAAACAACAAAGCCGCTATTAAAAGCGGCCTTGTTGCTATTAACTGATGAAAACTATGCCGTCGTAGTGACTTTAAAGTTAGGGTTCACTGCCGTTAGCTTCTTAATTAAGTAATTCAGTAGTACGCCGTACATAGGCACAAACAGACCAAGACTAATCACTAACTTAAAGCCGTAGTCCACCAGCGCGATTTCCGTCCAATGTTCCGCCATAAATGGATCTGGACTTTGGTAGAACGCAATCGCGAAGAAGGCGATGGTATCCAGTGCATTACCAAAAAGCGTTGAACACGTTGGGGCCACCCACCACTGTTTCATTTGACGTAGGCGGTTGAACACGTGCACATCCATAATCTGACCAAGTAGATACGCCATGAAGCTAGCAATCGCGATACGAGCAACGAATAAGTTAAATTCCCCTAAGTGACCAAAACCTTGGAACTGCCCCTCGAAGAACACCACCGATAAGAAGTAAGAGACAGCCAAAGCAGGCAACATTACTAAGAAAATGATCTTACGCGCCAACTGAGCACCGAAAATACGTACGGTTAAATCCGTCGCAAGGAAAATAAATGGGAAGGTGAATGCCCCCCAGGTGGTATGTAAGCCAAAGATAGTAAACGGTAGCTGAACTAGGTAATTGCTGGATGCAATAATGACTAGGTGGAATAAAACCAGATAGATAAGGGCGTTGCGCTGCTGCGCAGGGGTAAAGTTACTCATGCGATACCTTTTTAGTTTGGTTTGGGGGCGAGGGAACCCAAATCGAGCGTTTTCTACAGAGAAAAGCACTCTTACCAACAATGTAAAAAATGACGATTAAACTAGCTTAACTCATTCAGAGTAAAGCGGTGGGCGATTATACATTAACCAATTTTACTCACAAGCGGTGTTTTATACGCAAACGTTTCTTCGCGAACATCACGTCAAAACCAAGGGCTTTGATGCAAAAATAAGAAAGGGTGTTTCATGTGAAACACCCTTTAAAGAATAGATAACTTGAATTTAGAAGCCGCGTTGGAACAATCCGGCTAAATAGTCGAGCTCTTCCCTACTCTCTTCTATTGTTAGCGCTTCAAACCAAATCGCTTCGCTGTAGTGCTCCGCTTTCATAAATAAGCGGCAGCCTTCAAAATCGATCAACCAAGAGTGAATATCCGCATCCCACTGTTTTTCTACCACTGACGCAGATAACAATCCTACCAAATGCTCACCCAATGCCGGAAAAGTATCGAGGTCGAAGCTTGGAGCGGTAATAATAAGACGCCCTTCTTCAACAATGTAATCAGCGAGACCAAATTCCTTGTGCATATGGATTCCTTATCCGTGGTGAGTAATGTGTTCTTGGATCAGATCCAAGAATGGATCGGCGTATTTTTCTAGTTTACGTTGACCAACGCCACTAACCGCTAACATTTCGCCGTATGACGTTGGCAGCATTTCTGCCATATCAATCAAGGTCGCATCACTGAATACCACGTATGGTGGCAAACCGTCTTCATCGGCGATCGACTTACGTAGCTTACGTAATTTGGCAAACAACTTCTTATCGTAGTTTTTTCTGGTCAGTTTATCCGACTTCGCGGCACGTGCTGCGGTATCTAAACGTGGAACTGCAAGTTCTAAAGACACATCACCACGTAGTAATGGACGTGCTTCTTCGGTTAATTGCAACGTCGAGTTACGAGTGATGTTTTGAAATAGCAGCCCTTTATGAATTAACTGGCGGAAGATACTCACCCAGTAATCATGGCTGTGATCACGACCAATGCCGTAAGTCGAAATTTTATCGTGGCCATGTTCGCGCACACGAATGTTTTGCATCCCACGCAGCACCTCAACCACATACGTCATACCAAAACTTTGGTTAACGCGGTAAACACACGACAACGCTTTGCGCGCTTCTTCGGTCGCATCAAAGTGTTTTGGTGGGTCCAGGCAGATATCGCAGTTACCACACGGCTTTTCTCGATACTCTCCAAAATAGTTGAGCAGTACCTGACGACGACAGGTTTGCGCTTCCGCAAAAGCACTCATCGCATTGAGTTTGTGGCTTTCTACCTGCTTCTGCGGTCCATCATCTTTTTCATCCAACATACGACGCAACCAACTGATGTCGGCTGGGTCATACAACATCATCGCCTCGGCAGGCAGGCCATCTCGCCCTGCTCGACCAGTTTCCTGATAATAGGACTCGATGTTACGTGGAATATCAAAATGCACAACAAAGCGCACGTTTGGCTTATTGATACCCATGCCGAATGCAACCGTCGCAACGACGATTTGAATGTCATCACGTTGAAAAGCTTCCTGGACGTAGGCTCGCTCTTCAGTATCCATCCCTGCATGATAACCAGCAGCGCGGATATGATTGTTGCATAGCTTCTCGGTCACCATTTCAACTTTCTTACGACTGCCGCAGTAAATAATGCCGCAGCTTCCCTTCTGGGTGGCTAGATAGCGAATGATTTGAGAAACCGGTTTGTGCTTTTCCACCAAGGTGTAACGAATGTTGGGACGATCAAAGCTTCCTAGATACACCTGAGGTTCATGTAAGCGTAAGCGTTCTAGAATATCACGACGCGTCGCATCATCGGCGGTGGCTGTGAGTGCCATAAAGGGCACATGCGAAAAGTGTTGCTTTAACTGACCTAACGCCGCGTATTCTGGGCGAAAATCATGTCCCCACTGAGAGATACAATGTGCTTCATCCACGGCGATCATAGATAAGGGTAAGTTTTCTAAACGCTCAATAAAGTCACGCATTAACACGCGCTCTGGCGAAACATATACTAGCTTAAGCTGACCAGAGTGCATGCGATTATACACACTCAGTAGCTCTTCTCGATTCATGGTCGAGTTCACGCATTCCGCTGCTACACCATTGGCTTTCAGTTGATCAACTTGGTCTTTCATCAATGAAATTAGCGGTGAAATCACCAAAGTAATCCCTGAGCGCACTAACGCCGGAATTTGGTAACAGAGAGATTTACCACCACCCGTCGGCATGATGACTAAGCTGTCTTTGCCTTCGATAGCGGCTTCAATAACTTCTTGCTGACCATCACGAAACGTCTGGTAACCGAAGACTTCCTCCAACACACGTTGAGGCGTTACAGGCGTATCTGATTGTTCGGCTAGCAAGGTTGAGGTCATGAATAATCTCAGATTGAGTGATCGTAGAAATGCTTTTGCATGCCCAGGCACACAAAGTGAGGGCACATTGTAATGGGGTTTCGTGGTGAATAAAACCGCAAATTGCTAGGTGTTTCGCATCACGACTCGTATACTGATTTTCTGCTCTATAAACACACAATTAGGTGACACCTCATGACACCAGAAGACGAACAACAACGCGCTCGGCAAGGTATCTTGCTGGCGATTGGTGCCTATACCATGTGGGGCATTGCGCCGATGTATTTTAAATCCATCGCACAAGTATCCCCTTTGGAGATTCTGAGCCACCGGGTGATTTGGTCTTTCTTTTTGCTTGCCGCACTCCTTCACTTTGGCCGTCACTGGCGCTCGGCTTACTACATCGCGAAAGACAAAACGAAGATCGCTTACCTGATCGCAAGTTCTGTATTAATTGGCGGAAACTGGCTGATTTTCATCTGGGCGGTCAATTCCAATCATATGCTTGACGCGAGCTTAGGCTATTACATTAACCCATTAATCAATGTCTTGCTCGGCATGGTCTTTTTGGGAGAGCGACTTCGTAAGTTGCAATGGTTTGCTGTCGTATTAGCGGGCTGTGGTGTACTAGTCCAATTGATTGTATTCGGCTCCGTGCCCGTTGTTGCGATGGCGTTAGCAATGAGTTTCGGCTTCTATGGCCTCTTAAGGAAGAAAGTCAGTGTCGATGCAAAAACAGGATTGTTTATCGAAACATTACTCCTTCTGCCTGTCGCCGCCGTGTATCTGCTGTTTATTGCAGAAACCCCAACGTCGAATATGCTCACTAACCCGTTAGCATTAAATAGCTTGTTGATTGCAGCAGGTGTGATTACCACACTGCCCCTGCTTTGTTTTACGGGTGCGGCAACAAGACTCAAATTATCAACGTTGGGCTTTTTCCAGTACATCGGCCCAAGCTTGATGTTCTTACTGGCAGTACTGATGTATGGCGAACCCTTTAGCATGGATAAAGCGATTACCTTTGCCTTTATTTGGGGAGCGCTAGTCGTATTTAGCTTTGATGGACTGCGCAACAACCGTCGCTCACGCCGAATCGTTCAGCCACAGTGATCGTTTTTTACAAGACAAGTTAGAAATTGCCAGATAAGCTTGGTCATAATGTGACCAAGCTTTTTTGTATGTAATGGAACAGATTCAATACTACGCAACCGACCATGATCAGCTGAGCCTGATCGAGGCGAAATACCAGAAGTTTGCCTTTCAAAGGCACTATCATCTGGACTTTCACCTCGGTCTGATCACGCATGGCACGCAAAAGTTCCAATATCAAGGCTGTAGCCATCAAGTGGGTCATGGGCAAATCGTAATTATGCCGCCAGATGAACTGCACGATGGGCACTCTAAGCTCGAAAGTGGCTATGAAGTGAATGTATTTGCGATCGAGCCGCACCTACTCAGCGATCTTGCCGATCTTAGTCAAAATGGTCAAATAATACGCTTTAATGAGTTGATCATCTCCGATCCACAGATATTTTCACAACTTAGTAACTTGCATGCTCTTCTTCGCCGCGAGAACCTCAGCCAACTCACCAAAGATTGCCTTCCTTTTGAAGGATTTAATCAACTTTTTGATCGCTACGGATCACTCGCGAGGCAAAAAGTGGTTCCTCTTGGGAAACAGTCTTTGCATACCTTAAAAGATTACTTAATGGCGAATCTCGACCAAACGGTTCGTTTAGATGCACTATCAGAGCTCTGCCAACTGAGCCCCACGCAGTTTCAACGCCATTTCAAAGCGCAAACGGGGATGACTCCCTACGCTTGGTTTGCTCGCTTGCGATTAGAGCAAGGAATGAAACTACTCCAAGCAGGATGGTGTGGTACGGACGTCGCCTATCAAGTGGGCTTTTATGATCAAGCCCACTTTAGTAAAGCGTTTAAACAAACCTATGGCGTCTCGCCTTCACAAGTGGCACGCTAATATCTCATACGCTGTGGTATTCAGTACTGCTAGTTTTTTACAAGCACTACCGAATAAGAATCACGACAATAACTCATATCCACTATGTTTTGAGATGTGTTATGAATGAATCGACTATCCTTTTAACGCTTGCCAGTATCCACTTCATTGCCTTAATGAGCCCAGGTCCGGATTTTGCGCTTGTGGTACAAAATGCCACCCGTCATGGCCGTCAAACCGGCTTATACATTGCGCTTGGCTTATCAGTCGGTATTTTGCTGCATTCTTTATTCAGCATAACGGGGGTGGGCTATTTAGTTCACCAGCATCCTCTGCTCTACTCCGTCTTACAATTGCTTGGGGGCAGCTATCTGTTGTATTTGGGTATCGGTGCACTGCGCGGCGTGATCGCGACGATCAAAAACCCACTTTCTGATCAGCCAAGCAAAAACAGTAACCTTGTGATCGGTAATAAACGTCAGGCGTTTACCAAGGGGTTCGCAACCAATATTCTCAACCCCAAAGCCTTAGTATTTTTTGTGAGTTTAATGTCGAGCCTTGTCCCAGTGGGCATGTCGGTGACAGGAAAAGGAATTGCTCTGGTGATTTTGTTTGGTTTGTCGCTACTCTGGTTTTCTAGCCTTGCATGGATGCTGTCAACGCAGCGCTTGCAAACAAGATTGCAGCAAGCCGGCATTTATATAGATGGTTTATGTGGTGTGGTATTTACCCTAGTTGGCAGCAGTATTTTAGTGCAAACCTTCCGCTCCTTTCTCGATAACTCTCTGATTTAAAAGCGTCGCACACTCGACATTTCTTTAATAGGAAACTCGACGACTATCTCCGTGGCTGCCAAGCTGAATAACCTTAGTTGGCAACATGGAGAGTCATCATGCAATGGACATTTAACCGACTCGTACTCTCGGGTCTTTTTCTTACTTCCCCTTTCACCTTCACTGGACAAGCCTTCGCTAACCAAGCTGCAGATTCGGTCGCACCAGAGCACAGCACTGGCATTGAGCAAAAGCAGCTGGTCAAAGCTAAAGATTATATGGTTACCGCTGCTAACCCACTGGCGACTCAAGCGGGTGCAGACGTACTTGAGCAAGGCGGGAATGCGATAGATGCCATGGTCGCGGTGCAATTGATGCTTGGCTTAGTTGAACCCCAGTCATCAGGTATTGGTGGCGGTGCGTTCTTAGTGTATTGGGATAGCGAAAAGCAAAAACTGACCACTTACGACGGGCGTGAAACCGCCCCCCTCGCCGTAACGCCAAAGCTATTTTTAGATGAGAACGGTCAGCCATTGCAATTCTACGATGCCGTGGTTGGTGGACGCTCTGTCGCAACACCAGGCACCGTGAAACTATTGTGGGATACCCACCAGAAATACGGCAAGCTGGAATGGAAAAAGATCATTCAACCTGTTATCTCGCTTGCGGAGCAAGGATTCAAAGTCAGTCCTCGCCTAGCAAGCTTGATAGAAAAAGACGCCGAGCGTTTATCACGCTTTCCAGTCACAAAAGCCTATTTCTTTAACTCGGATGGCTCGCCAAAAACCGAAGGTACGCTATTAAAAAACCCTGAATACGCACAAACGCTGAGTGCTATTGCTAAGCAAGGCGCCCAAGCCTTCTACCATGGGGACATCGCCAGAGACATTATCGAGACGGTACAAAACGCGCCGGGTAACCCCGGTGTATTAGCCCAACCCGACTTTGATACCTACCAAATCAGACAACGTGAGCCGGTTTGTGCAGCATACCAAAGCTATGACATTTGCGGCATGGGACCACCAAGCTCTGGCGCGCTCACTATTGGTCAGATTTTGGCGATCACTCAACAGTACGATCTCAAAGGCTGGGGGGCTAACAGCATTAAATCTTGGCAAGTACTCGCCGATGCATCGCGTCTAGCGTTTGCTGACCGTGGTAAATACATGGCAGACCAAGATTACGTGCCGATGCCAACTCAAGGCTTGCTTGATAAAAGCTACCTCCAGCAGCGAGCAGAGCTGATCCAAGTCGGCAAAGCACTAAGCAAAGTTGAAGCAGGCAATCCTCCGTGGTCGCACGCAATGAACTTAAGCATGGACGAGTCCATTGAACTCCCTTCCACCAGCCATTTCAATATCGTCGATAAGCAAGGCAATGTGGTTTCAATGACGACCACCATTGAGAATGCGTTTGGCTCGCGCTTAATGGTGCGTGGCTTCTTGCTCAATAATGAACTGACCGATTTCTCTTTCCGCACTCATAACGACGGAATCCCAATCGCCAACCGCATAGAACCAGGCAAGCGTCCACGATCTTCAATGGCCCCGACCATTATGATGAAAGATAACAAACCTTACATGGCAATAGGCTCTCCGGGTGGCAGTCGAATCATCGGTTACGTGGCGCAAACCATCATTGCCCACACGCAATGGGATATGGATATCCAACAAGCAATCAATCAACCACGATTACTCGACCGTTTTGGCACCTTAGATATTGAGCAAGGTACCGCTGCAGAAGGCTTACAGCCAGAGCTGGAGAAGATGGGCTTTAAAACCAATGTTCGTGATTTGAATTCTGGACTGCATGCGATACGCATAACAAAAGATGGACTAGAAGGTGCCGCAGATCCTCGTCGAGAAGGAGCAGCAATCGGCAAATAGGCCTGTTTTGCTCGACTCCTTGTGCGAGATCTCTCACAAGGAGTGGAGCAAACCTCTCTTTTTTAATGGTAAAACAGCCCACAAACAACCATAAGACATTGAATAATATAAACATGTTTATTTTTCAAACGCTTTTAATTGAGAAAAATGTGGGCTTCGACCATTGTTGAGAATCGTGAAGAGCGTAATATGAACCTTGTCGGAAGGATGCTGACACGGAACAGGAAACACCACGGATTTGGTGAACTTCAGGAAGAAGAAACGGGTATTCAGGATGAATAGTCGGGCATGGATTGCAAAACTGGACATTGAATGGAATCAATAGCAACTAGGACGGTTGCTACTAAGGACGGGAAATGGACACCTCTGGACGAGGAAAGGACTGAACATCAGGATGATGTCATGGACACCGCTCAGGGAACAAGTGATGAGAGCTAACGAGGATGGTTAGCAGACCAGGATAAGGTCAAGGACACCGCTAGGAAGGCGACGAAAGGATTAAGCTGAAGGAATGCAGCACGCTATCAAGGATTTGATGCATGGAGCACTTTTAGTAGCTGGATTGCTGCGAGTAAGACTATAACCCCGACGGGCGTAAGCCCTCGGGGTTTTTCTTTGTCTAAAGATAAGCGATTTAGACCAAGAGCCCTTTCGAATAGCGTCATTTAGCTCCCTATCTTTCAGCATTTTGTTGATTCAAAACAGAAAGAGCCACCGAAGCAGCTCTTATGTTCATTTTTTCACAAAGCCCTACAGCTTCTCCAGTCTCGCGTAAGCGGTGACTAACCATTTAATGCCTTCACCATTGAAAGCAATCTGCACTCGGCTTTGTGGGCCACTGCCCTCAAAGTTGATGATCGTTCCTTCACCAAATTTCGGATGCATCACACGAGAACCTAGTGAAAAACCAGTCTCATTGAAGTTTTCTTTTACTGCGGTTTGGCTAAAACGTCCACTACTTGAAGGGCGACTCACTTGCGCCTTCATGCGCACTTCATCCAAACACGTTTCTGGTAATTCACGAATAAAGCGCGATGGTTTGTGGTATTTGTCCTGGCCATATAGGCGACGCATTTCCGCGTAAGTAATGTAGAGCTTTTGCATCGCGCGCGTCATACCCACATAACACAGACGGCGCTCTTCTTCCAAACGCCCAGCCTCTTCAGCGGACATCTGGCTTGGGAACATACCTTCTTCCACACCGACCATGAATACCAATGGGAACTCCAAACCTTTCGCACTGTGAAGCGTCATCAGTTGGACTGCATCTTCAAATTCGTCCGCCTGACCTTCGCCCGCTTCCAGAGCCGCATGCGTTAAAAATGCCGTCAGCAGAGACATTTCTTCCGCTTCTTCTGGTTTTTCGAATTGGCGAGTGGCGGTAACCAGCTCCTCCAAGTTTTCTATGCGAGCTTTAGACTTTTCGCCCTTCTCTTGCTCATACATCGCAAACAAACCCGAGTACTTGATCACGTGGTCAGTTTGCTCGTGCAATGGCATTTCTAATGTATCGTCTTCCAGCGCGGTGATTAATTCGACAAAACGACTTAACGCGCCAGCTGCTCGACCCGTTAATACTTGCTCATCGAGCATTGCCAGGCTGGCTTCCCACATGGTGCACCCTCTATCACGAGCTGCACGACGGATAGTCTCTAGCGTCTTATCGCCCAGACCACGTGTTGGGGTATTCACGACACGTTCAAACGCGGCATCATCGTTGCGATTCGCCATCAAACGCAAGTAGCTCAACGCATCTCTGATTTCTTGACGCTCGAAGAATCGCATGCCTCCGTAAATACGGTACGGTAAGCCTGCCTGAATTAATGCTTCTTCCAAAACACGAGATTGCGCGTTGTTACGATACAGCATCGCAGCATCATTCAATGCGCCGCCATTCTCTTGCCACTCTTTGATTTTATTGACCGCAAAGCGCGCTTCGTCAAGCTCGTTATAAGCGCTGTAAACCGAGATCGGCTCTCCCACATTGCCATCCGTCCACAGCTCTTTACCCATACGTTCAGTGTTGTTCGCAATCAAGGTATTGGACGCTTCAAGAATCGTCTTCGTCGAACGATAGTTTTGTTCGAGACGGATGGTGTTCACGCTCGGAAACTCCAGCGTGAACTTCTCAATGTTCTCGACTTTTGCACCGCGCCAACCATAAATTGACTGGTCGTCGTCACCTACAATCATCACGTGACAATCTGGGCCAGCCATCATGCGTAGCCAAGCGTATTGAATGTTGTTGGTGTCTTGGAATTCGTCAACCAAGATATGCTTAAAGCGTGCTTGGTAGTGTTCACGCACAAACTTGTTGTCACGCAGTAGCTCATGCGCGCGCAGCAAAATTTCCGCAAAGTCCACTAAGCCAGCACGATCACACGCTTCTTGGTAAGCGGTATACAGCTGCAAATAAGTTTTGGTCACTGGATCGTGATAAGCGTCGATATGCGATGGGCGTAATCCTTCGTCCTTCTTACCATTAATCCACCATGAAACTTGGCGTGCAGGCCACTGCTTTTCATCCAAGTTTTGCGCTTTGATCAAACGCTTTAACAAGCGCTGCTGATCATCGCTGTCTATGATTTGGAAATCTTCCGGTAGCTTGGCATCAAGATAGTGTGCACGCAAAATGCGGTGACAGATACCGTGGAAAGTCCCATTCCACATGCCAGATGCACTGCCCATCATCAACTCTTCAATACGACCACGCATTTCTGCTGCCGCTTTATTGGTGAAGGTGACCGACATGATCGAGAAAGGAGAAGCTTGCTCGACTGACATAAGCCAAGCGATACGGTGAACAAGAACGCGAGTCTTACCACTCCCTGCACCAGCAAGGACAAGTAAGTTTTCTAGAGGAGCTGCAACGGCTTCACGCTGTTTATCGTTTAGACCGTCGAGTAATAGAGATGGATCCATCATGATGAGCTACTGGTTATTTATACATAAAAACCGATTATAACCTAAACAGCTGGGTGCTGTTTAGACAAAACTTGATAAAAAATTCGTTGTTTTTTTAATCTTTCATTCAAAGAGTTAACGAAGGTAATCACCCCAAAACCATTCGCGAGAGTTATTTTTATGAAAGTTTTTCTGCCTCATCTCTATCTTTTAATTTAAGCAAGTGGATAAAGGTTGTACGCCAAACGGCGAATCGACTTGCCGAATGAAAGTAAAAGGAAATCACTCAGAGGAAATTATGATGAAAAAATCGAATCTTGCTGTTACTGCTGCTGTTACTGGACTTCTTGCTCTTGGTGGCACCATGCTCACCGCAGCCCCTGCTGTCGCAGCAGAAAAAGAAAAGTGTTATGGCGTGGCGAAAGCCGGTAAAAATGACTGCGCAACGAAAAACAGCTCTTGCGCGGGCACCTCTAAAGAAGACAACCAAAAAGATGCTTTTGTTGTCGTTCCTAAAGGATTGTGTGACAAATTGGCTGGCGGTAGCACCAGCGGCTCATAACTCAACATCACAAGTTTCTGTGGGGCGCGTTGCACTTTAACCAACGCCCCCAGTTACTCGCCAATCAGAAAAGGAGTTTCACGTGAAACATCACTCTTTCCATCCTCTTGCTGGCGTCGGATTACGTTCCCCTAATCTCGATTATTTTAGCCAACACAAACCTGAGCTGTCGTGGCTAGAAATCCACAGCGAGAACTACTTTCAGCCCAACTCAGTAGAGCGCCATCAACTACAAGCATTACGCGAGCACTACCACATCAGTTGCCACGGTATTGGTTTATCGCTGGGCTCGGTGGAACGTGTGAATACGAAACATTTAGCGCAACTAAAAGCATTGATAAATACAATTGACCCGCTCTTCGTCTCTGACCATTTAAGCTGGAGTGAAAATGGTGGTCACTACTTCAATGATCTACTTCCCTTGCCTTACACGGAAGAAGCGCTGCAAGTCTTCACTCGTAACGTGCTTGAAGTGCAAGAATACCTACAACGTGAAATCTTAATTGAGAATCCATCTAGTTATGTGAAGTTTCACCATTCAACCATCAGCGAATGGGATTTTCTTACCGAAGTGCAAAAGCGCACCGACTGTCGTTTATTACTCGACTTAAATAACGTATATGTTTCCGCCTTCAATCACGGTTTTGATTGCGACACATACCTAGATGCGATTCCAGCCGACAAAGTCGACGAGATTCATTTGGCAGGTTTTACTATTAAGACGTTGGATAAAGGTGAGATTTGGATTGATACTCATAGCCGTCCCGTCAGTGATGAAGTATGGCAGCTGTTCGTCAGTTGGACACAAAAACACGGCCCTCGCCATACGCTGATTGAATGGGATTTGGATATTCCTGCACCAGAAATCCTCCTTGGCGAAGCAGAAAAAGCATCCTCACTATTGCAGCAAAACCATTTGATTGACCAAAAGAGCAAAAGGAAAGCGTCATGAATCTTGCGACCTTGCAGAGTCAATTTGCTAAAGCCCTACATTATCAAGCGCTCGGTGAAGAATGCGACATTGTGAGTGACAAGTTTACAGCAGATGAACGCATACAGATTTACCGCAATAACTTTATCATCAGCTTGAGTGAGGTATTGGCAGCGACCTACCCAATGGTTGAAGCCTTAGTTGGAAAAGAATGCTTCGATCAAATTGCTCGCCAACACGTGCTTTCTCACCCCTTAGCAGAAGGTAATGTCGTACATTATGGTGCAGGCTTTCAAGATACGATTATGCAGTTTAGTCAGGTCATGACCCAAGCCCCGTACACTCCTGAAGTCGCAAGGTTTGAATGGCATATGGACTTAGCTCGACAAATACAGAATGAGAAAGTCGAAAAACCAAATCGAATCCCTTTATCTGCACTTGCCCAAGTGACGGAAGAACAACAACCTCAATTGGTGTTTCATTTGCGCACTGGCAGTCGCAGCTTTGACTCAAACTACGCCGTATTTGATCTCTTTCATGCGATTCAACACCAAGAGTTTGAACAGCTCAATATCAATCAATTACAGCGAGGTGTCATCTCTATTCAAGCCAATGGAGAAGCTCAATGTCACGCACTCGATACCGATGTTTTTCAACTGCTGCAATGTTTAGAGCAGAAGCAGAGTTTGAGCGAAATACCCAAAGCTTTGCTCGTTCACCTTAATAGCATCATGGCACTCGATCTCGTTGACGGCTTTACATTGAAATCAATCTAAGGAGCACTCTATGACGAATACGGTTAAAAACTTAGTCAATCGGTACGACGACTTGATCAATACCTTACAAGCTGGCTTTGTCCCGTTACTACTTCTCTTTTGTCGCTTGTGGGTTGCATGGGTGTTCTTCAATTCAGGGTTAATCAAAGTTTCTTCTTGGGATAGCACGCTGTATCTATTCGAATTGGAATACCAAGTGCCACTTTTGCCTTGGGAGTTAGCGGCCTACATGGGAACGGCTGCCGAGTTAATTCTGCCAGTATTTTTAGCGTTGGGATTAATTACCCGCCCGATGGCTGCGATTCTGTTTGTGTTCAATATCATCGCGGTCATCTCTTACCCGGTATTGTGGGAAAAAGGGTTCTATGACCATCAATTGTGGGGATTCATGATTTTAGTGGTCATCGTATGGGGACCGGGAGTTATCTCTATTGACCATGTTATAAAGAACAAGCTGACGCGATAAAAAAATCCCCGCAGTGGCGGGGACTTTTTATTGTTTATTTAAGTAAGCAAGAAGCTCATCAGCTGAGATGCCCTGTTGAGCAAGATCTTTTGCCAACAGCTCAACTTGTTCACCTTTGCGCGACTCAATCACTTGCTGGAATTGGTACACGATATCACGCAAAATTGGCAGAGGTACTTGTTTAGCCGCACTACGAATACGCTCGGAGCTTTGATTACCCAGCTCATTAAGCAACTTGCCAAACATCACCTTTTCTGGTGAATCTTCCATTTGCTCTAGAATACGAGCCATTTCATACGTGGTTAACGACATTACTTTTTGAGTTCCGTTATGGTGTCAGGAAAAGTCTGAACGACAAATATACACGCCTTACTTACATTGGAAAATACTAAATTACACTGATTTACGCTTTCGCAAAGCTTGAATGCCAGTTCTTACCTGCTTTTGTAAACAGAACCACCAACGCAGGCAACAGAACCCACATATGTATTGCGATCAGTGTCTGAGGTTCCAAAGATAAACGCTGCAACGTACCAACCAACAAACCAGAGCCACTCATTTGGAACAACCCAAGCAGTGCCGCAGCCGTACCCGCTTTGTCACCAAACGGTTCCAATGCTTTCCCTGCTGCTGCACCCAGAATGAATGCAAAACCCACTGACGACATGAAAATAGGTAGCATGAAAGAAAGCGCGGTATTCTGACCATTCATCACCAGCATAATCACACCTGCGAGGCCCAGAGTCGAGATCCCCGTAACCAAAGTGTTGTGCGTGCCAACGCGCTCCATAAACTTAGGCGCAAGCATACAAGCCGCAATATTGATCACTGCATTTACACCAAACCAGAATGTGAACTCATTCATCGACAACCCCATCCCCGTCATCAATACCGACGGTGCTGAGGTAACGTAAGCAAGAATAACCGCCATCGCCATCAAGCATAATGACGCATGGAAAACAAAAGATGGCGTACTAAGCACTGCCCAATAACGGCTGAGCTTAAACACGGCTTGCTTTTCCGTTGATGGGTTGGTCTCTTTCATCATGAAAAACATCAATGAACCGGACACAACGGCAAAGCCAGCCATAAAGCTGAAGTTAGCTCGCCAATCAAATTGCTGAGTTAACCAGCTACCTAGAATTGGAGCTAATGCCGGAATAAAACAAATCGCGCCGTTAAGATAGCTGATCATTTTGCCGCTTTTTTCCGGGCCAAAGATATCGCGAACTGTTGCAAAGGCTGCTACCGATGTCGCACACGCACCTAAGCCTTGTAGCAGTCGGGAAACCAACATCCACTCAATGTTTTGAGCACTCCACGCCAATAAAGCGCTCATCGCGTAAATGGTGATACCGCCCAATGCAACAGTTCGACGTCCGAGTTTATCTGCCAAAGGGCCAGCAAACAGTTGCCCTACACCCATCGCAAATAAGAACCAAGTGATCGTGTCTTGTGCTAGCGCATTATCGACCTGAAAAGTGGAAGCAATAAGAGGTAAAGCAGGTAGATAAATATCAATCGCAAGAGGACTGAAAAGAACCAAAAGGGTCAATAACGCCATCTGTTTTTTACTATTAGAAAACTGGCTAGGCACACAACACTCCGAATTGGATAAAGAACTTTGGATAGAGCTTAATCATCTGATGATATGAATGGAAATGATGTATAATCATGAGCATTATTCCTTAGAGGAAATTCACCGTGAACGTCGAAAAACTGGCTCGTATCGATTTAAATCTATTGGTCTGTTTTAAAGTTTTGATAGAAGAGTTAAATGTCACCCGAGCCGCCCACCGACTGTGCTTGAGTCAGTCTGCCGTGAGCAAATCACTAGCTAAACTGCGCATCCAATTTGATGACCCACTTTTCAGCCGAAACTCGCATGGATTAACACCAACACCGCGCGCTTTGTTTCTTAAACCTAAACTGGATCTGTTGATAAACCAGTTAGAAGTACTGACTCAACCAGAAGAGTTCTCTCCACAAAGTAGCGAATACCGTTTTCAAATAGCAGCGGTTGAAAGTGTTTACCCTCTGATTCTACCCCATTTCTTACCGGCGATTTTTCAGCAAGCCCCTGGGGTGACGATCAGCACTCACCCTTGGTCCGATAATACTTTTAAAATGCTGCAACGTGGCGAGCTAGACTTAGGCTTAACTGGAAAAGACATCGATATTAATGATGCCAAGCTGACTCTGCTGCCACCCGATGACATATGCGAACTGGAAATTTATCGAGATCACCAGATGTGTATTATTCGCAAAAATCACCCAGCATTAAAACAGCCTTGGAACCTCGAAGCGTATCTCGCCCTGCGTCACGTACAAGTGCGTTGTGACGGCAACGACCGTTGGCTGTTAGATTATCGTCTTGCCGATATTGGAGCCGACCGCGATATTGCCGTCACCGTTCCGGACTTTAATAGTGCCGCAAGTTTATGTTCCTACACTGACTTTATTTTTACCGCTCCAAGCCATTTTGTGCAGCTCGCTGCTAAACAGCTTGATTTGGTCGTACTACCACTCCCGCTAGAATTTCCACCTATGGCATACACTTTATTCTGGCATCGAGACAGAGAAAACGACCCTGCATTGAGTTGGCTACGTACGATGATCACACAAAAAACCGATCACCTTAGATAAAAATACCGCTCTCAATTTGCGCTTAGCGGGTAAAATGAGTAGCTTAACTGTCGTAGTCCTTTTTGGCTCATCTATGGCCTAGTTGTACTCCGACTCAACCTAAGTCATTGCAAACTTGCGTTGATCATAAACTGCATGAAGCAGAAGGAAACAGCTCCCACACCTGAGCATGAAGGAGCGGTAATTTGAAGGAATAAAACAGATGCACAACGAAACTCTCAGCCGCGTGAATGCGATTCGCGAATGGCTTGCACAACATAATATTGATGCCCTACTGGTTCCGCACGAGGACGAGTATTTGGGCGAATACGTCCCAGCGCACAACGAGCGCTTACATTGGTTAACAGGCTTTACTGGTTCTGCTGGTGCTGCGGTAATCACCAAAGACAAAGCCGCTATCTTTGTTGATGGCCGCTATACCGTTCAAGTCACCAAGCAAGTCCCTGGTGACCTATTTGAATATCGTCACCTTATTGAAGAACCAGCTTTAGATTGGGTTCTAGACAACCTGCCAACAAACGCATCTGTCGCAATTGATCCTCGTATGCACAGCTCAGCTTGGCTAGACATGGCACAAGCCAAACTGGCTGGAAAGCTTGAGCTAAATATTCTGACCAACAACCCAATTGATGAGTTGTGGCATGACCGCCCTGCGCCTGTTGTCTCTGATGTTCGCCTGATGCCAACAGAAGCCGTCGGTCAATCAAGTGAGAGTAAGCGTCAAGAGATCGCCCAACTGGTAAAAAAAGCGGGTGCAGATAGCGCTGTGATCACAGCATTAGATTCTATTTGTTGGCTGCTGAATGTACGTGGTTTGGATGTATCACGCCTACCAGTTCTGCTTTCTCACGCGATTCTGCACTCAGATTCAAGCGTGGAATACTTCCTCGAACCTGCTCGTCTACCTGCTGATTTTGACGCTCACGTAGGCACCGGTGTGACCGTTCACCACCCAGAAGCACTTCAATCTCGCCTTGAAGCCATGACAGGTAAAAAGGTATTAGTTGACCCTGCAATCAGTAACGCTTGGTTTAAGCTAGTACTACAAAACTCTGGTGCGTCCGTGATTGCAGCAGCAGACCCATGTCTGATGCCAAAAGCGGCGAAGAACGCGGTTGAAATTGCGGGTATGAAGGCGTGTCATATCCGCGATGGCGTGGCAATGAGCAAGTTCCTATGCTGGTTAGATGCGGAAGTTGCTGCTGGTAACCTGCATGACGAAGCGACATTAGCAGACAAACTGGAAGCATTTCGTAGCGAAGACCCTACGCTAATGGATCTCAGCTTCGATACCATTTCAGCCGCGGGCGGCAACGCGGCCATGTGTCACTACAATCACGAGAACCAACCTGAACCTGGTAAGTTAGAACTGAACACGCTTTACCTTGTGGACTCAGGCGGTCAGTACCTCGATGGCACTACCGACATCACGCGTACTATCGCGATTGGTCAACCTTCTTCAGAAATGAAGAAGCAATTTACGTTGGCGCTGAAAGGTCATATTGGCGTTGCTCGAGCTCGTTTCCCGAAAGGCACACGTGGTTACCAAATCGATACTCTAGCTCGTCAGCACCTATGGGCGGAAGGCTACGATTACGATCACGGCACTGGCCACGGTGTGGGCCACTTCCTAAGTGTGCATGAAGGCCCAGCAAGCATTTCGAAGAAGCAAATTGATGTGCCTCTATTAGAAGGTATGGTGCTATCAAACGAGCCAGGTTACTACCGTGCAGATGCGTTTGGTATCCGTATTGAGAACCTAGAGCTTGTTGTTGAAACACCGACTAACGGTGACTTCCCTGTCCTGTCATTTGAGTCGCTAACACGCTGCCCAATAGACAAACGCAACATCAACGTTGATATGCTAACTCGTCCAGAACTTGCTTGGCTGAATGATTACCACCAGAAAGTATGGGATGAGATCAGCCCGCTAGTCGAAGGTGATGTTAAAGAGTGGCTTCGTCAGGCAACGCTACCTGTAGCACACAGCTAGAAGCTAGAAGCTAGAAGCTAGAAGCTAGAAAAAAGTAGAGGGTTGATGTTTTGCATCAACCCTCTTTCTTTTACTATGTTTCACGTGAAACATGACGATGATCATTGGCTTTATTTGTTGCTTAACCAGAATACGCCGAGTGCCAATCTCGCCATACAGGGTCAAAGCCTTTGGTTCGAATCATATCTTCCACAGAACCCGCACTTCGTTCATCGCTGATCTCAAACTGCTCGAGCTCAACATCATCCATCGCATAACCACCCGGCTGAGTTTTCGATGCAGCAGACATACTGGTGATGCCTAAAGCCAATGCGTTGTCTCTAAACTTGGGTGACTCACGAGTCGATAATGACAACTCCACTTCTGGATTCAACAAACGATAAGCGCAGATCAACTGAACAAGCTGTTTATCCGTCATGACTGATTTGGGTTGGAGCGCGCCCTCACAAGGACGTAAACGTGGGAAAGAAATTGAGTAACGAGTCTGCCAATACGTGCGCTCAAGATAGTCCAAGTGCGCTGCCACATAAAAACAATCTGTTCGCCACTCTTCCAACCCTATTAAAGCACCAATACCGATCTTATCGATGCCCGCCTTTGCAAGACGATCGGGAGTATCCAATCGGTATTCGAAATCCATCTTATTGCCACGCAGATGGTGCTCAGCGTAAGTCGAAGGATGATACGTTTCTTGATAGACCATCACCGCATCCAAACCCAATGTCTTGAGCTCAGCGTATTCGTCTTGATCAAGTGGCTGTACTTCCATCGCCAAATAGTTAAAACGTTGCTTAATCATCGGTACCATTTCGCGGAAGTATTTCATGCCCACTTTGGTTTCGTGTTCACCAGTCACCAGCAATACGCTATCGAACTTCATGCGTTTAATGGCTTCAACTTCTACTGCCACTTCGTCCCTATTCAAGGTACGACGCTTGATCTTGTTCTCCATTGAGAAGCCACAATAAGTACAAGCATTGGCGCACAAGTTAGAAAGGTACAGTGGAATGTAAAGCGACATAGTATTGCCAAACCGCTTGCGAGTTGCCGAGTATGACAACTGCGCCATTTGCTCTAAGTACGCTTCTGCCGCCGGTGAAATTAGCGCCTTAAAATCTTCCAAATCACGCTTGGATTTATTCAATGCTCGCTCAACATCTTGTGCTGTTTTCGCATAGATCGACATCGAAATGTCATCCCAATTAAGCTGCTTAAATTGCTCAACGAAGCTCATGTTTTCCTCGCTTAATAGCTAATCAACCTAGGACTAAAGCTCATCTAGAAATGACGTCAGTGGACTCGACGCAACCGCATGAGAAACCTTACCTGCAAGTCCGGCTTCATAAGCCATACGCCCCGACTCTACCGCCAACTTAAATGCCTTCGCCATCGCAACGGGATCGCTCGAAGCTGCAATCGCAGTATTGACGAGCACGGCATCCGCGCCCATTTCCATCGCACGCGCGGCATGTGAAGGAGCACCAATACCCGCATCAACAACGACAGGAACATTAGCTTGGTCGATAATGATCTCTAGGAAGTCGTGAGAAACTATCCCTTTATTGGAACCGATCGGCGCACCTAATGGCATGACTGCAGCACAGCCTACTTCTTCCAATCGTTTACACAGAACCGGGTCAGCATGACAATAAGGAAGCACAATGAAGCCTTCACGAACCAGTTGCTCAGCGGCTGCTAGTGTCTCAATAGGATCGGGCATCAAGTACTTCGGGTCTGGATGAATTTCCAGTTTTAGCCAGTTAGTACCCAACGCTTCTCGCGCCAGTTGTGCAGCAAACACAGCATCTTTAGCATTCTTTGCACCTGAGGTGTTCGGCAATAAGTTCACGCCCGCTTGTACTAACGGCAGCAAAATATCGTCTTGTTGATCGTTCACATCCACACGCTTCAACGCCATAGTCGCAAGTTGAGAACCCGACACTTTAATCGCTTCTGCCATTAGTCGACTGTTGGCAAACTTCCCTGTTCCTGTGAACAGTCTAGATTCGAATTGTTTATCACCAATTTTAAGCATCGACTTTAACCCCCTGCGATCGCTTGAAACAAAGAGATGCTATCTCCCTGTGAAAGAACTGTGCTAGCCCACTCACTGCGCGGCACAACATGGTTATTAATTGCAAAAACACAGCCCATTTCAGGCAGCGCAAGTTGGCTAATGATTTGCTGTAGATTCGACTCACTGGCAACTTGATGTGACTGGTCATTGATGACAATCGTGATCACATCTAAGTCAGCATCGGTCACTTGTGTTGTTTGTTGTTCTGATAACGTCATTGCTTCCAACTCTCTTAATTCTGCCCATTATTCGTAAGCTAAATCTGAGCACACACTTGGCACTGTTTGTCTTTGCTTATCGCCATGGTTTGCCATTGCATTTTCAATCCATCAAACAGATGTAACTTAGCAGTCTCAACATGAAACTTTCCCGTCGCCAGTTTTTGAATTGCTGCTATCGCTTGGTAGTTGCCAAGTGTGCCCACCACCGGACCAACGACACCGCTGTCACTGCACTTTTGCGTTTGTGGTAATTCGTCAAACGGATACAAACAGCGGTAACAGGCTTTACTCTCTGCTTCTTGTTCACTCGGTGTTTGGTAATCAAAAACAGCAAATTGCCCTTGCCAACCAATTGCCGCCGCTGAGATGAGGGGTGTATTTTGCTCGAAACAAACTTGGTTAATTAACTGGCGTGTTGGCATGTTATCGGTGCAGTCCAACACCACATCCGCTAGCATCACCTCAAGCTGCAGCTGTGCTTTGTCTAATCGTTTATTGAGAGCACGAACTTGAACCATAGAATTAAGTTCATTGAGTTGCTTTACAGTCGCTTCTGTTTTCGCAACTTGGAGGTCTTGTTCACGATAAATGATCTGACGTTGTAGGTTACTGCTATCAACCTCATCATCATCAACCACAACCAATTTACCAACGCCCGCTGATGCCAAGTACAAACTCGCTGCGCTCCCTAACCCGCCACAACCGATGATCAGCACATGCGATTTGCTCAAACGCTCTTGCCCACCTTCAGCAATTTCGGGCAGAGCGACTTGGCGTTGATAGCGAAGGAACTGCTTATCCGTGAGCATGCTCGCCTCTCTTGGTATCCGCCAATTCACTATTCTGATCAGTAAGCGTTAGTTGTCTTTCCTTCATCAGTTGTACAAAGAACTCGATGACGGACTGAGGCGATTCCGCCAACGTAATAGCTCGCACAACTGCCAAACTAGAAACACCTGTTTGCCAAACTTGGTCTGCATTAGATTGGTCAATGCCCCCAATTGCGACCGTCGGAAAGCCAAGCACATAGTCACTAACTGCTTTGTCTTTTGCAGGACGGAAAGCAGCCTCTGTATTTTTATAAGGAATACTATCAATCAGCTTTTGATACAGAGCCAAGCGCACCAAACCTTGTGGTTTCGATGGCATCTGTTTAGTGGTGGTTGGGAAGATATGCCCTAGCGCGATGTAACTAGGATGAATTTGTACAATGCGCAGTAGTTCGTAATAACCATGCGTAGAAAGACCAAGACGAATGCCGGCTTTGGTTAGCTGAGCCAAATTCGACTCTTCTATGTCTTCCTGCCCTAGGTGAACGCCATAAGCGCCATGTTTGATTGCCAATTGCCAATAGTCATTGATGAACACTTGAGCTTGATATTGACGACCTAGCTCAATTGCTCGAATGATCTGTTGTTCCAAATCGGCTTGTTGTGGGTTCTTGATTCGTAGTTGAATAGTGTTGATGCCTAGTGGCAGTAGACGCTCAATCCAAGCAACATCATCAACGACTGGATAGAGCCCTAGACTTTGCTTAGTTAGAGTTGGGAAGTTAACACTCTCTCCTTGTGCTGACCAACCAACTTGAATACCTAGTCGGTTATCTTCCAGTACAGGTGTCGGGAAATCATCAAATTGGTTAGCCCACTGAGTTGATTGTTCCTCGTCAAGGTTGTCATTCGATAGTGTTTCACGTGAAACATTCGCTTGTTGGGTTAGCATTCCTCGAGCAAGTGTTAACGCATCTTCGATAGGAAAATCGAGTACTGTCAGCGCTACTATCCAAGCAAGGTGATGTTCGGGATCGAACATTGCGTTGGGTTTGGACTTAACGGAAAGCGCTCTCACTTCGTCGTTAAAGGGGTGACGCCAGATATCAAGCTGATGCACTTTCTCCTTTTTATCGGAAACCTGAGTATCAGCAATACCAATATAAATCGCTTTCGACGGTTGCTTAGCACACGCTTCTACCGACAAAGTAGAGCGGTAATAAAGCACAAATAAACTCTCATGTTCAGAGTCATATCCATCAATGAGATCAGTCGTTATGTGTGTGGTCTGTTGGTCGCGAACAAGCTGAATAGATTGAGTTGGGCTCACGCCCAACTCAATGTCTTCGATTATAAAACCCTGTTCTTTCGCCAACAACAAACATTGCTGAACTAAACCTGTCAGTTCAATCAATGATGACGGAATAAGGATTTTGCTCATTAGTCACTTACCTCGGCATGTGCTGCTGGGTGGTATAACTCAGAACCTGACTCTCTAAATTCTTGCGATTTCTGACGCATCCCCTCAAGAGGATCATCAAGCATTTTGATCGAGATAGCTTGGTCCGCAGCAACTTGCTCAGTATCTTTCGCGTATTCTCGAACCTCTTGCGAAATCTTCATCGAGCAGAACTTTGGTCCGCACATCGAACAGAAGTGAGCAACTTTTCCCGACTCTTGAGGCAAGGTTTCATCATGGAAAGCGCGCGCGGTTTCTGGGTCAAGTGACAAGTTGAATTGGTCTTCCCAGCGGAATTCAAAACGTGCTTTAGAAAGCGCGTTATCACGAACTTGTGCGCCAGGGTGCCCTTTAGCCAAATCAGCAGCGTGAGCAGCAAGCTTGTAAGTGATCATGCCTACCTTCACGTCTTCTTTGTTTGGTAAGCCAAGATGCTCTTTAGGTGTTACGTAACAAAGCATCGCACAGCCATACCAGCCAATCATGGCAGCGCCAATTCCTGACGTAATATGGTCGTAACCAGGAGCGACGTCTGTCGTCAGTGGACCAAGGGTGTAGAACGGAGCTTCATGGCAGTGCTCTAGCTGCTCTTCCATGTTCTCTTTGATCATGTGCATTGGAACATGGCCAGGACCTTCGATAATCACCTGTACGTCGTATTCCCACGCAACCTTAGTCAACTCACCAAGAGTACGAAGCTCCGCAAATTGCGCTTCGTCATTAGCATCGGCAACCGAACCAGGGCGCAGACCATCACCGAGAGAAAGTGCCACATCATACTTGGCACAGATTTCACAGATCTCTCGGAAGTGGGTGTATAAGAAGCTTTCTTGGTGATGCGCTAAACACCATTTCGCGATGATAGAACCACCACGAGAGACGATGCCAGTAACACGCTTTGCAGTCATTGGCACATAGCGAAGTAGTAAACCGGCATGGATAGTGAAGTAATCAACGCCCTGCTCTGCTTGCTCAATCAGAGTATCGCGCATCACTTCCCAGTTAAGGTTTTCGGCAACTCCATTCACTTTTTCCAGCGCTTGATACATAGGTACGGTACCGATCGGAACCGGGCTGTTACGCAGAATCCACTCGCGAGTTTCGTGGATGTTACGTCCAGTAGAGAGATCCATAACGGTATCCCCACCCCAGCGTGTCGCCCAAACGAGCTTCTCAACTTCTTCCTCAATCGAAGACGTCACCGATGAGTTACCGATATTGGCGTTCACTTTGACCAAAAAGTTACGTCCAATGATCATTGGTTCGGATTCTGGGTGGTTGATATTAGAAGGGATAATCGCGCGACCTTCGGCAACTTCTTTGCGAACAAACTCGGCGGTAATGTCTTTTGGAAGATTAGCTCCAAAGCTTTGACCAGGATGCTGTTGATTCAGCACATCATCACGGTACTTGGCACGACCCATGTTTTCACGCAGCGCGATGAATTCCATTTCTGGGGTGATAATACCTTTGCGAGCATAGTGCAGTTGAGTGACGCATTGCCCATCTTTGGCACGTCGAATACGTGGTAGATTACCGTAACGAAGATCGTCTAGTGTTTCGTCTTCTAAGCGTTCTTTGGTGTACACCGAGCTTACTTCATCGAGTAACTCTGTGTCACCTCGCTCTTCAATCCAGCTTTCTCTTAGCTTTGGTAAGCCGCTATAAAGGTCAATATCGTAGTTCGGATCAGTATAAACACCTGACGTATCGTAGACTCGGACGGCTTCATTCGGCTCGAAAATAGGCGCTTCTTTTGTGCCACCAATCAGACTATCTGCTAGCGCTATTTCACGCATAGGTACACGAACATCTGGACGTGAACCTTCTACATATACTTTTGTGGAATTTGGGTACGGCTGTACCGAGAGTGTTTCAATAAACTGTTTTGCTTCCAGTCTCGCTTGTTTGCGACTCGACATAGCATTTTTCCTTGCTTTGTTATACTAGATAAAAAGTAATTGGATAAAAATGCTTGGCGGATAGATGCGACAAGAGGAGTCAAATTAAGGCTAAATAAAGCTTAAGTAATTTGCCTATAACAACATTCGACTATTTGATAGGTCAACCAGAAAGAACTCCGGTATAAATATCTTCTCTTGTTCCCTTCGCAGATTCTAATCTGATCAGGTTCAACGGATCCCGAATTAACGGTCTCAGCCTCATGGCACTCCGACAAGTGATATCAGTATATAAAAACGGCCTGGTTAAACCAAGCCGACCTGTTTAATTTTTAACTACTTTGCTAGCTGCGCATCAATAATTGGAAACCGATCCACGCAGCAGAGATGCTCAGCACCACATTTAATAAAATATTTAACCCCATCTTAAGAAACGCACCTTGCTGCATAAGTAAAACATTATCCATAGAAAAGGTGGAAAACGTCGTCAGTGCCCCTAAAAAGCCCAAACCAATCACTTGTCGCCAAGGTTCTGTTGCCAACAGTTCATTGTCGAACGCAGCAATCAACAAGCCCATGATAAATGAACCAACCACATTAACAGTTAGCGTACCGTATGGAAAACCACGCCCCAATAAAATGACACAAAGTTCAGATATCAAGTAACGAGAACACGCACCGAAAGCACCACCTAGTGCAATAAAACCAAGAATGGAAAACTGCCCCATAATTCCCCCAACACTATTGATGACGATATTGTAACCAAAACTAAAGCAATATTGATGGTGAAATTTTAGAATTCGACAACGTATTGCATTTAAAACACGCTGAGATTAAAAAAGTTACAGGAGTCACTTTACTTCAATATACCCCATCAAACCGGTTTTCATGTGCTCAATAACATGGCAGTGATACATCCAACGTCCAGGGTTGTTAGCAACAAAGGCAGCTTTGGCACTGCCATTTTTTCCAAGTAAAACCGTATCGGTATGGAACGGTTCGTCGAGTTTCTTTCCATCTAACTCAAGAACAGTAAATGTATGCCCATGAAGATGAATAGGATGATGATATTGAGTAACGTTCTTCAAATTGAAGATATAGGTTTTTCCAAGCTCCAATGTTGAAAGTGGCGCAGGGGTATTATCTATGCTCATTCCCTCCCAAGCCCGTTTGTTCATCAGCCAGAATTTAGGTATCGCTTTGCCCGATTTATCGACAGGAGTGATCGCCCCCTCCCATTCAAACACATAATCGATTTGCTCCGCATTTTCCAAATCAAGATCAGGCACAGGGTTGAGAGGCAATAAAGGCAGTTTCTTGTTGCTTGGCAGGTCAGACTCAACAACTTCAAACTCACACAAAGAGAATGGGAAGCGCCCTTTCATTTGACGCACATAAACACGCTCTCCAGCCTTCGGAGCAATCAATCCGATATCCAATCTCATTCCCGGACCAATTTTGTGTTGAGTGAGCCTATAAGGCGTTTTAACTGGATTGCCATCGATAGCAATAACCCAAGCCTCTGTGCCTTCAATCGCGATCGGATAGGTAATGGTGTTATCGACATTAGCAATTCTTAATCGCGTAGTCGCGTTCTGCTTCAGCGTATAAAGAGGCTCATGAATACTATTGACGCTACTCCACTCTCCTGGCGTTCCCATACGTGCACTCAAGCGCGGCACCATTAGATTCTTCCACTGTCCTTGCTTGTCTAAATGCCAATGCTTGAGGACGACTTCATGCTCTTCATCAAACTGAACAGGCTCAGCCTCTTCAACAATTATTAGCCCAACCAACCCCATACCAAGCTGCTTAACGCTGTTCATGTGTGGGTGATACCAAAACGTACCTGCATCTGGCGGAATAAACTCATACGTAAAAGTCTCTCCGGGCATGATAGGAGCCTGGCTTAAAAACGGAACTCCATCCATTTCAATAGGAATCCTCAAGCCATGCCAATGAATCGTCGTCGGCTCTGATAGCTTATTGATGAAGTTGATTGTTACCTTTTCCCCTTGTCGGCAACGAATTATAGGTGCAGGTATACGCCCATTAAAAGCTAATACCTCAGTATTGAAACCGGGCACTAGTTCAGCCGTAGAAGGCTCTGCAGTGATATCGTATATATACTGCCCCTGCTTATTAGTACTCCTAGATAGAGAACATGCAGGTAGAACAGTAAGCGCGGAGATCACTAAGGATGATTGAAGGAAGCGTCGACGAGATATATCCATACATAGTTACCCATTAATCCAGATCGGTTGAGTGTAACTAAATATAAATAATGATTCTCATTTATTGCTAACATTTCGGAGCACTTGGTTATAACGACTAGTCTAATAGGTTGGTGAGTTAATAAATACTTACAAAGAGCAGCAGGCAGCAGGCAGCAGAAAGGCATATAGGTGGGATGCAAGCAGATACAAAAAAGGCTCTGACCTAAGTCAGAGCCTCGATATATGGCAGGGGTGGAGAGATTCGAACTCCCAACACGCGGATTTGGAATCCGCTGCTCTGCCAATTGGAGCTACACCCCTGTAGAATTCTTATATTCTAGATTTGACAAAACCTCGCATGGGCGAGGTTGTCGATATTAAGTGGCGGAGTGGACGGGACTCGAACCCGCGACCCCCGGCGTGACAGGCCGGTATTCTAACCAACTGAACTACCACTCCGCAGTGGTATCACTCGCTTGTAATCAGCAAGTGTCCAAAA
>NZ_JAMZAP010000030.1:0-44861 GCF_024181785.1 Vibrio sp. Y42_MX_L11 | reverse complement strand
TTTTGCTAGGTCGATACCTAATACAGTCACAGCCATGTTGTTATCTCCGTATGAAATGGTGAATTTATCATCTCAGAACTAACGGCTGAGTGATAGGGAGGAAGTCCATTCCATACGCTAAATAGTCAAGATATTGATCAGTCTGCTGAAAGTGAAGACAGCTATCTTATTGGTAGTGATGCAGGCATTACTTTAGCAGCAGGTACGGGAGATGATTATATCCTAGGAGGAGATGGAGATGACGTGCTTATCGGCGGACTAGGCTCTGATATTCTCACTGGTGGTGCGGGTAGCGATATCTTTAAATGGACAGAAGACACGGTGGATAATGGTGCGATTGACACCATCACTGACTTTAGCGTCAATGAGGACACCATTGACCTCAAAGACGTGATCGCTGATTTGAATGACCCAACGGCAGGTATTGATGATTTACTTGCGCACATTCAAGCCGATTACGACGCATCAACAGAAAATGTTTCTCTGAACATTACGACGGATGCAAATGTCCAGCAAACCATTGTTGTGGAAAACTTAGGTACATCGATAGACTTCAACGGTCTTAGCTCCAATGAGATTGTAGAGTCATTGCTGAATCACGGTGTTATTGATAACGGATAAGTTTGGATTCAACATAAAACGGGCGGCTTTAACAAGGCGTCCGTTTTTATTGGGAGTTATTGGTTTTTATCGAGACTTATTGAATCGAAATAGCACAACATTAGGTAGCAAAAGAGGGCTTGTTACGGATTTGTAGTGACAGGTCGGAACTAAGAAGTTTTAGACGTGGATATCGAGTAAGCTGCCAATGACTTCATTGTTTTTCTCAATGGCGGATGCACCCACTCGGTTGTAACCTGCAGCTTGCGTCAGGTTGATGAGTGATTCAACTTTTTGAGAGGGGAGGCTAGGAGTTGAAGCGGTTATTGCGACATCTGCCACTTTAGCCAAATCGATGTTGTGAGAAGCGATCTCTTCTTTCACTTTACTTAAATTATCATTAATGCCATGCGCGGCTTTTTCAGCCATCTGCTGTGACATCTGAAGAATTTGGTGCCCAGATTGAATTCCTGATACAGGCATATCACCACTCCCAATAATATGCTAATGAGAGCATAGGTGGAGTTTATAAAACGTTCAAGTGTTTTATATCAATGATTTGATTAAGCAAACAGTTTAGAAAGCATTTCTCTTTCTTCAACAGAAAGTACTGGGTTTTGTGTTTTGTTTAACTTTACGCTTATCTCACCCTGTAATGATTTCAACTGACTCGCCGTTAAATCACTGAGCTTTTGTTTAAGTTCATTAAATTGTTGTGCGTTCATCTCAATACCCTCGTTGTAATTCGGTTTATCCTTCATTTCCCGAAATTCTTCGTCCTTTGGATACAACATATTTATTCAACCTAGATAGATTAGAATTTGATCGATTGCTTTTTGTCCGAACATTGTCAAGGTGTGTTAAGTGATACGTCAGATTTTTCCTATGAAGGTACATAATTACCCACTTTGGGGTAGATAGAAAAGTAGAAAGAAAAAAGGAAGCGACAATTCGCTTCCCTTTTATATCCGTGTGTTACTAGTTCACCCTCACGGCAAACTTACTGGCAAGTGAATGTAGCTCTGGGAGCATGCGATAGATAAGGTGAAGTTGCTGCAATACCATGCGAGCGGAACTATCATCTTCATCTCGCCACTCATTTAAGCGTTGCTCGAGTCCCGCATCGTCAATATTAGATAAATCGCACTCTTCGCAATGCTGGTGAAGCTGTTTATGGAGAACGTCTAAATGCTGATGAATACAGCGGTGTGCATCTAAAACGAGCTTATGAATAGACTCATCTTCAATGCGAGTTCGGTGCGCGCCAAGAGCAGAAATATAGTTCAGCATTGCGTGATTTAACGTTAAGAAGCGGAAGCTCTCATCAACGGCAGCACGATATTTACCAGGTTCCGCAAGCATTGTACTGATGGCAGAAGAAAGTGAGGCATCACTGTTATGGGCTTGACGACGAGCAATGCGATAGCTCAAGTTGTCCTTTTTACCAATTCGATACTGACCAATGATCTGATCGAGATACTGTTTGTTAGCATCTATCGCATCCGACATGACTTTGTGCAGCCTTCTCGATTGCCAATCTGGCAAAATAACCAGTACGGCTCCTACAGCAAGCACACACCCGATGAGGGTATCAGCTAGTCGAGGAAGCACAACCGCGTAACCTTCACCTAACTGGTTGAATAAGAAGAGGACCAGTAGTGTGATAAAACCGGTTGCGTATCCGTAATTGTTCATCCGAAAGGCGAAAAACATCACGCCAGAAATAACGATGAATACTAACTGGCTTTCTTGAGAAGGGAAGAAAGTCAGTAATGGTACGCCAATTAACAAACCAGCTAATGTGCCTATGACTCGCGCTGTCAATTTTTGACGTGTTGCGCTGTAGTTCGGCTGACACACGAAGAGAGTGGTTAAGAGTATCCAGTAACCTCGGTCGATGTTGAATACTTGAATGATTCCATAACCAATCGTCAAGGCAATCGACATACGCAATGCGTGTCGAAACAGCATCGAATCTTTGTGTAAATTCGCGGATATACGCTGCCACATGGCTTTTAATGTGTGCGGGTTAGTATCGGCGAGCGTATCTTCCTCTAGGCCCTCAACATCTGGGTTGTTAATGTTATTCAGTTGCTTTTCTACCGTCGCTAAGTTATTGAATAAATATGTTAACTGCATTAGCAGACGTTTCCAGTGTCCTTGCTTTTGTTCTTCTAAGTAAGCAAGTGAATTTTGCACTTCAGCTAAGGCCAAGATGGACTGATCGGTATGTGAGTATTCATTCCCTAGCTGAATCGCTAATGCAATATCGCGACACGCTTGGGCTTGAGATTCCAAAAGATATTTAAAACGAAACAGCACATCAGAACGTTCAAATTCAGTTGCTAAATCTTGATAGCGGTAATGGCTAGAGCTGACTCGTTCGTGGATGTCTTGAGCGATGAAGTAGATATTTAAGAATCGGTCACTAGGGCCATCAATGTGGCCGCGTTTCGAGCGGTTTAGTAATGTAGCTTTGCAAGCGTTTAGCGCCATCACCGTCGCTGCATTGCACTTTGCGGCTTCAATCCGAAGTGGCTGTGGCGTTAGGTTGGTGACAGGGTGAAAAAGCTTGGCTTTCGCATCGAGATAATTTGCCATTTGGAAGAACACATTGGCTAAGCTTTGTTGCACAGGCTGAAGAGGCCAAAATATCTGCCAAATCATCGACATGAAGTAATACCAAGCCGCACCAGTTAAAAGCAGCAGTGGCTGAAACCAAATGTTGGTACTCTCATGTGCGCCAAGCATGGTGTAAATGGCGATCAGCAAAGAGCCAAAAGCAATGCTCGCATATTTAGGACCTATCGCCCCAAGAATGATAAAACCAAAGGTTGAGATAAATAACCCTAATGCAAATGCCCAAGGGGTGTCGAACAAGATTTCAATTGAGAAAGCGGCGAGCGCAAAACAGAGAAAGGTCAGAATCAGCGCTTTGATGCGCCCAGTGAAGCTGTCATCACTCTCTGCCAAAGCAGCAGCAATAACGCCCAATATTAGCGGCGTGATCAGCGTATTTTGCTCGAAGTACCAAGTCGGGATAACCACACCCAGTAAGGTGATTAGGATAAGAACGCTGTAATTTATGGTCTTGTTTGCCCAATAGAGCCGAAATTTAGAAGTTGCTTGCACAATGCGCCTTATGTTTCCGATGAAGAACGGGGGAATACTACCAAAACCACTATAGCGCGTTTATGATTTACTTTAAGAAAAATTCGTTGTTGCTGATAAAATCAACAGGGATGTCATTGACTTATACTAAAGCAGCCATGCAATGTGTCTATAATTGTAAAGTCAGCTTCAAATAGAATGAGCTTTAGGTTACTAAATCGACAGTAATGTGAATTTTATTAAAGAATAAAAGAAGATGCTTACTTAGGTGCTCGCCATTGCTACAATTTGGCGCCTTAAAATGATATAAATCGACAACTTCTAAATTAAAAGGCGCACGTTTCATGCAGCTCACTGCCACTAGCAAAGCACAGTTTTTTATTCAAAATGAGTACCATCACGTCGAAATAAAAGAGAACAGTGTTTTATTAAGCTCAATAGGCAGTGAAGAACATATTCCTTTTACGATCTGGAATGGCAAAGTTAGCGTAAAGCGTGGGTTGTTATGGAGCTCTTTGCAGTTTTTTGCTCATGAGCACGAAGGCAAACAACAAAGCTGGCTAGTACAAGGGCTACCGTGGCCACAATGCCGTAAGTTTGCTCTTGAAGCTGTTCGTCAGTATCAAGAATGGCACAATACTCAGTGCCGAAAACTGGCTGAGTATCTACCTAAGTGGGAAGAAGAGCTCTACAAACTTAAGCATCTTCCTGCCTATCTATCGCACTCTCAAGTGGTCTCCTGGGTGGAAAGTCTTAACCAAGAGTTAAGCGAAATGAAAACCACTCTAGAAGAAGCCAAAATGCGGATGCCGAATCGCATGGCGGAAATCGAACCTTGGCTTATTGATACGTCTACGACGCTTGGTGAGCGTAATCGTGATTGGCTTGAGGAAGAACGTCCGAATTGGGAAGTGCTGTTTAATCGCATAGAATCTTCGCCTTTAAACTTATCCCAGCAATATGCGGTGTTGCTCAACGATGATCACAACTTAGTCCTTGCTGGCGCAGGCTCTGGCAAAACCAGTGTTTTAACGGCTCGAGTTGCATACTTGTTGCAAAGCCACCAGGCTCAAGCAGAAGAGTTGCTTATGCTGGCTTTCGGTCGTGATGCCGCGACTGAAATGAAAGAACGTTTAGTGGATAAAGTAGGCATGGCCGCAGACGGTGTGCGTGTGAATACGTTCCATCAACTAGGCTTATATATACTTAATCAAGTTGAGCAACAGCCTGTTGAGATCAGTCCGTTGGCGTTAGATGACAACCAGCGAACGGCATGGTGTGTAGATTGGCTGAAAAAGCATTGGATGACGCCTACTAACTTTAAACGTTGGCAAAAACATTTAGACAAATGGCCGATTGCCTATTTAAAAGGGGACGATGAGTTAGGAAGTCACTCAGAAAACCCAAAACTGATCGCGTGGCTAGACTCTCAGTTGTCTCACTTAGCTGCGGTAGGGCTAACCAAAAAGCAAGTGCAAGAAAAGTTGGTAAATCACCAAGACTATACTCGTTTAAACAGCGAACTCGCCTTGTGTTGGCCATGTTTTACGGCGTGGCAGAAAATGCTTAAAGAAAGCAATCAAGTGGATTTCCCTACCATGATCAGTCGTGCGACAGATTATGTAAATAAAGGGAAATTTGTCTCCCCATGGCGCTTCATTATGGTCGATGAGTACCAAGATATCTCTCCAGACCGTTTAGCACTGATTGAAGCACTGTGTGAATCCACACAGAAACAAGCGGGTGCGACGTTGTTTGCGGTCGGTGATGACTGGCAGGCCATCTATCAGTTTGCTGGTGCGGACGTCGATCTTATCACTGGGTTTAAAGAGCGCTTTGCTCACTCTACCGTTCATCATCTAGATACGACTTATCGTTTCAACAATCAGATTGGTGATGTGGCAAACACTTTTGTTCAGCAAAACCCATCGCAATTGCCGAAAACACTAAATAGCCACAAGCAACGTAAGCAGAAGAGTGTGCATACCGCACCGAGCAACCAAGTTGAAAAGATCTTGGATCAATTGAATCAACAAGCCAAGCAAACCAAGTCAGTCTTATTGTTAGGACGTAATCATTATCACAAGCCCGACTTGTATGACGATTGGTTGCGACGTTTTCCTAATCTCGATATTCGTTTTATGACTTGCCATGCGAGTAAAGGGCGAGAGGCTGATTTTGTCATTATTCTTTCTGTGGATGAGGGGCAATTCCCTGCGAAGAAGAAGCAAATTCACATTGATGGCGCATTGACCGAGTCCAAAGACAAATTCCCTCACGCAGAAGAGCGCAGGCTGTTTTACGTGGCGATTACGCGTGCGAAAGAGAAGGTTTGGATTACGCACACTGGCGCTGGGTCCGCATTTGTTCAAGAGCTCGTCAATGGTGATTATCCGATCATCACTTCGCGTTGAAGGCAGAGTTCTGAATTTTAGAAATAATAAAGGCGATACTCAGTATCGCCTTTACGTTATTCGGTTGGCATCAAAGCTTACATGCGTTCAGCAAGATACGCTTCGTAATCCGGTACTTCAATATCCACTTCTTGCTCAAGAAGAGGGGAGTTAAACAAGAACTTAGCGGTGGCTCGGTTCGTTGCCACAGGAATATTCCAAACGCTAGCAATACGAAGAAGCGCTTTAACGTCTGGGTCGTGAGGTACGGCGTTTAGCGGATCCCAGAAGAAAACGAGAACGTCGATTTTGCCTTCTGAAATGAGCGCGCCAAGTTGTTGGTCACCGCCCATTGGGCCACTGATCATGCTCTTAATCGCCAGTCCAGTTTCTTTGCTCAGCATGTGTCCGGTTGTGCCAGTCGCGTAAAGAAAGTGACTCTGGAGTTTTTCTTTGTTTTCTTTTACCCAGCGAAGTAGCTCAGGTTTGCAGTTGTCATGGGCAACCAAAGCCACATGTTTGTGGGTTGGCATGGTACGAATGGTTTTTTGCATCAAGATGTTTCCGTTTGTATGATTTTAAAATTGTTGTTATTCAATAGAACACGTTTTTTGTCTTTCAATCAACAGCCTTAACACGGAATGTCGGCCTATATTCTGACGGAGATAACGATTCTTCGATCGTATCGTCATGAAGTGTCTTCGGAGTCAGTGGCTTGATCGTTGGTGAGGCATGTTTGTCATACTCTTCACCCCTTAAGTAATGCGCTGCTTGCATGACGGAAAGCCTGCCTTGCTGCACCATTTTATCTGTTGGTGCGAAGAGCACTTTGTTACGCAATAGGCCTCGGTAAACACCATGACTCAAGTACACAGAAACCAAACCGATCTCCTCAGCTTTGCCTGCGCTACGCAGTTCACTGATAGCGGCTTCAATCGCAACCGCGCTGCCAACGATATAATCTATATTTCCCATATCAATCACACGTTGAACCAAGTTACGCTGTAACTCTTTGTCGTTGTCTGCCCAAAACGAGTCAACGATGTTGATATCACTTCCTTGGATCGCTTCATAAAATCCGGCAGTCACGGGCTTCGTGCCTCCACGAGTACGCGGCCCCAAAAGTAAGGCAATGTTTGTTTTTCCTGATCCCTTTGGATGGCGAGCAGCGAGATATTTTCCTGCTTCGTATCCCATCCAGTGCCAGTCAACACCGACCGTACCTTTTAACAGCTCACTTTGCTCTTCATCCAGATCGAGTTGGTTCACAGTAGCAAAGACAGGAATGTTTCCGACCCAATTCTTAAGCGAATGTTCATAGGCTTGTGGGTCCACGGTCCCAAGGACAATCGCATCTGCTCCCCATTGGCTGCACAGTGCGAGTTGTTGCTCTTGACGCGTTTTGTTTGGGTAGCCACCCGCTTCAAGGACTCTCAGCTCGACGCCTTCTTTTTTCGCTTCGGACACCATTCCATAGTTTACGGATAACCAGTATGAATCCTTTAGGTGAGGGTAAATGGCACATACTTTTTCTGCTGCAACCACTGGTAAAGAAGCGACGAGGGCTAATGTGACTGCTGAATGTTTGAAAATTGTGCGAAATGCGTGTTGATTTTTAACCATGAAATGAAGTTCGTTGGCATAGATTAAGTAAACACTGCAAAATATAACGTAATATGTCGCTGAACACGAACATTAAGGTCATGAAAATATGTTGCTAGCAACCGCAAGCATCGGTCGTAAACTCTTGTTGTCTTTCATTGCGATGGCAATGCTGGTTATGTTATCGGCACTTATTGGTGTGTCTGGATTTTCTTTAGTTGCCAAGACGGAAAGAAATGTCGTGGATTCTGCAATTCCCGCCATGATTGAAGCGAGGCAAGTCTCTGAGTTGAGTACTCGCATCATTTCGTCTGTACAACTGTTATCAAACGCAAGAAACGAGCAGGAAAGAAAAGAGTCTGGGCGTGTGCTTTTCGAACAGCTCGAATCATTGCTTACTCATATCAAAGAGCTGGGGAGTGAGTCGTTTGATTCTCAATTGCTAGAAGATCTCGAGAATAACGTCCAGAACGTTATCGACAACTTGGCAGAACTTGGTGTTTCGGTTGAAAGAAAGCTGTGGCTGGCAAAAGAGATTGATACTCGTGTTGAAGAGATGCGCTTACTGAGTGAAGAGTTGGAACAGCTAACTCGCACGCAAGTTCAGAACACGAGCACCATTGCCGTTGCTAACGTCACACATATCTATGACTTATTAGAATCGAATAAAAAATCGCAAGTTTATCAGGCACTAGATGCGCTGGTGGAAGTGGATCTAGATCTGACAGAGCGATTGCATGAGCTGCACTTATTGGCTTTTAAAATGCTGAATCAAATTGAAGAAGCTCGCACATTAACCAATATTGAGCGAATCCAGCAGGTGCAAAGTGATTTTGAAAGTAATCTCAAAATCATGAAGCGCCGTGTGCTTGCCGTAGAAGATCCCACTCGCTCTAAACAAATGAGCCAACTACTAACAGAGCTCGGTAAGCGTCAGGTCGTGTTCACTATTTTGATGCAGCAGTATGAGAATAACGAACAATCTCAACAACTGATGCAAAAGACACTGGAATTGTTTTCGGAGCTGAATGGTACCGTAAACAAATTGGTTGATGATTCAAACAAAACAACAACCGTCGCTGTGGATGAATTGACGAGCACACTGAAATTCGCTCAGTGGTCTCTAACGGTGATTTCAATTGTTGGTTTGATTGTGTTGGTGCTGATTTTATGGCGTGTTGTATACCTTTCTGTGGTTAAGCGATTGGCAGAGTACTCTGCTGCGCTGCTTTCTGTGGCGCAGGGTAACTTAGCCGTCGAGCTGGAGGTAAAAGGCAAAGATGAGCTAGCGCATATGGGGCAAGCTATCATCACGGCTCGAAATACAGCGCAAGCGCTAAAAGTGGTCGCAGAGGGAGAAGCTCAAGCCAAGCGAGAGCTCGAAGAGCACAAAGAGCATTTGGAAGAGCTCGTTGAGCAACGCACTTCACAGTTAAAACAAGCGAACCGCCGTTTGAATGAAGAGGTTTTGAATCACGCGAAAGCTCGTAAGCAAGCAGAGCAAGCGAGTCGAGCTAAATCAGCATTCTTGGCGACCATGAGCCATGAGATCAGAACGCCGATGAATGGAGTGCTCGGAACAGCACGTCTGTTGATTGACTCCGGCCTCAACCCTATTCAAAAGCGTTATGCGGAAATCATCAACCGCAGTGGTAAAACGTTGCTCGCGATTCTGAATGATGTGCTGGACTACTCCAAGATTGAAGCAGGGCATTTAGAGATTCGTCACATGGGCTTCGATTTACACCAAATGGTTGAAGACACTTTCCAGTTAATGAACAGCCGAGCTCAAGAGAAGAAGCTGTTGTTTTCCTATCATATTGAAAGTGATGTAAGTCGCTATTGGAAAGGGGATGTCACCAGAATCAGTCAAGTGCTTAACAACCTTGTCGGAAACGCGATTAAATTTACTGACGAAGGTGAAATTGATATCTACGTTAGCCTCAACCCAGAGGATGAGTCGCAAGTCCTATTTGAAGTATCAGACACCGGGATAGGTATTGCCAAAAAAGATCAGAGAACGTTGTTTGATGCCTTCACGCAAGCCGAAGGTGGGATGAGTCAAACTGGAGGAACGGGGCTTGGCTTGGCCATCAGTAAACGAATCATTGAAGCGATGGGCGGTATTTTAGAAGTCGATTCTGAAGAAGGAGATGGCAGTCGATTCTGGTTTTCCATTCCATTAGAGGAAAGTGAGCCTGTTGAAACCGGTGCAGTGGCAACCGCGCGCTGCAAAGTGAAAGCGAAAGTCTTGTTGGTAGAAGACAATGAAGTAAACCGAGTGGTTGCGGAAGGCTTTTTAGAAAGCATGGGCCACCAGGTCGTGATGGCAGAAAACGGCTCACAGGCAGAGCAACTGATCAGCACGCAGGATTTTGATATCGCTTTAGTCGACATCAACTTGCCAGACTGTGATGGAACCGAGTTAATCCAACGTTTAAAACAAATTGAATGTAACAAACCAGCCAATAAAGCCCTTGCTGCTACGCCTATGATCGCAGTGTCTGCGCACGTTTTTGCCGAAGAAGTTGAGCGCTATTTAGCTGCAGGTTTTGACGGGTATTTACCTAAACCATTGGCAAAAGAAGCTCTAGCGGCATTGATTCAGGATGCGCTGGATGGAAAACCGTTGTTGTTGCCACAAAATGCCGACTGTACCCCGTTTGATCAAACTTCGTCTCAAGAACAAGCGATACAATCAAAGGTTGTTCAAGTCCCTAAAACAGAGGAATCAGATGTGGTCATCATTAACCCGAGCGTGATTGAGTCCGATATGAAAATCTTGGGCAGAGAGAAGATGTTGCACATCATTAATCTGTTTAGAACGACCAGTGCCGATGTACTAAGCAAGCTGCAAGCGTCTGCTGGTGGTAATGACAGTAAAGAAGTGAAGAACCTTGCTCACAAACTAAAAGGCAGCGCAGGGAGTTTAGGGCTTACGGCATTAATGAACTCTTGCCAAGAAATTGAAGCTGCGCCTCAACCTTTAGATACCTACATGGCGACTAAAGATCAATTGGTGTCTCAAGTGTCTGAATCAATTCAAGCTCTTGATGAGTTGATGGCGAAGTAAATCAATTGCATCCCAAAAACAAAAACCTCCGGCAAGCCGGAGGTTTTTTCTATTCGGTCATGTCATCTTCCCACTCGAATCGAGTGTCTAGGGCATAAGGGTCGTCATCAAAAGGATGCTCCACTTTACCACGCAAGTATTCGAGTTGATGCTCAAGCATGTTGACCGTTTCGTAGTCTCCCTCAGAACAAGCAACGTAAATCTGTTGTTCAAGAGCGGCAATGTTATCTCGGATACCCATGAGAACCCCCTTAAATCATCATCGATTCTCAAAACGATTATAGTCAAGTAATCCAAATTCGATCGGTTGTTTTGTACGGTACCAATTGTGCAGACGATCGCTAAACGGCCAGAATTTTTCTGAGCTTCTGCGAATCGCAAAATTATCCAACAACTTAACGTAATCGGATTCATTTTGGATGGCACTAAATTGATCGACAAATTCTTTTACTTGATTTTCGTTGATCGAGAAAAATGCCGCTGGGTAGCTTCCCACAACGCCACGTACGATGGTCATATCATCGTTAGCAAAGTCGCGGTTGCTTTCTTCATCAAACAAGCTAGAAATATTCGTGTGCGCATTATTGTGAAGTAGGGTGAATAACTCATCTTTTCCAGACTGGCTTCTCACCATAAGCATGGTGATTTGCGGAACGGTTTTCAGGCCTTCTCCACGAACTTGGCCAATACGTTGGAGCTGTTTTTCACTTTGAGCAGAAAGCTCAGTATCTTTAACCTCGTAGCGCGGAAGAAGAACATCTGAAACTCGTTCTCTAAGCAACTCGACTAACTCTGTTTTTGGATCGTCAGTTTTGTACTCGACGCTGGTTGGTTGGTTAAATGGCTTCACGTTGCGTTGTAAAAAGTCACTTAACTGTGGACTTTGATCTTTATACCAGCTTGATTGCAGTTCATGACGCATGTCGGTTGGCAGCAAAGATATAAAGTTACTTTCGCCTTCCAGACGCAAGAAGTCCATGAACATTCGTGTCATGAGTTGGTGGCCGAAGTTGCCGTACACATCAAACCCAGCAACGAGCAAATAGTGGATGCGTTCTAGCAACGCGTAGTCAAGAATCCATACCGTTTTCGGCTGCTCGCCAACTAACCCTTGTACGACTGACGCGCTGTCAAAGTGGCGGAAAATCGTTAATGCCGCAATGTGGTTGGTGCCATTACCGTCCCAAATTACGTCGGTGGATAGGTTTTCGCCTTCCTTAAACCAGTTATTGGTAAATTCAGACTTGGCTTCTAGGTAGCGAGCTTGCTGACGCGCGTATTTAACCCAGTTGGTAACAGGCAGCGTGTTGCTTTCCTGCTCTGCTGGCAGTCTTAGGTTATCAGCCTGAGATCGGTAAAACTCATTTACTTCAGGGATATCTGCTTTATCTGGATCTAGAAAGAATATCCAAAAGCGATCATTGATAACGTTCAGTGCAAGTTGGCCACGACAAACAGGCCCTTTAATGTAAGCCATGATCGTGTTTTGCGCATTGTCCAACATAAACTTGAAGCGTGATTTAACCGGAAGATCGATAAATGATGTCATCGGGTTTGCAGCAACTTCAGGTTCATAACTCGGTAGTTGATTAACCGTGTAATCAGCATCGATAAACCAAGTGTTCCAGTTTTCAATACGTTGCTTGTTTAACGCGAACGGCATGTGTGTTTTATCTACAATCGTCCCTTGTTCTGGAATAATTCGATAAAACACGCGCTCAACCCCGGGAGCATCGTACGGGCGACGTGTTGAAATACGTTTTACTGGTTGCCCCGGTGGAGTAGAAGAACGAACTAACGTAAAGAATCGAGGATCTTCAGTGAGTTCTGAAAAGTAGAGGTGAGACAAAAACAAATGCTCGTAAATATAGCGAGCCATCAGTTGATTTTTTAGATCAGCGCGATTGAGCAAAGTCTCATACTTGTCGATTTGAGCTTGCTCTTGCTCACTAATTGGTTGGTGAACGTTCATTATCGCGCCGTTTTCCAGCCAAGTCATCAGTGTGTGGTATTCACTGTTTGATAGGTTTGGCATACCAAAAGGCATTCCCCAGGTTGGGTTATCTTTTTCGTACTGTTCGTACTCTTCAATTGTTGGACAGGTTTGTTCTCGATCTATCGAAAAATCAAAACCTTCTAACTGGACTTGGTCAGGCAGCGGGTGGCGTTCTTTTTGTTGTAGCAAACGTGCAATGAGGCCTGCATCAATGTTGGCCGCCATGCTCTGATCACGTTCGTTAAGTACCGGATGAAAACCCGCATCGCGCCACTCTTGGGTTGTTTCTGCATCTTCGAATAAGCGTGTTGGCGCGGCGGCAGTAAGTCGTGTTCCTTCATATACCAGTGCTTTGCTCGCGCCACGGTCAATACCCTCAACGGAAGAAAGCTTAAGCTGACATGGTGCATCGTAGCACGCATGACAGACGACACAGCGGTTATCCATAATGGGTTTGACTTCGCTTTGGAAGAAGTTTGCTTGAGGTGTAGCTACGTCCGCCGTACGTTCACGAACGAGCTGTGGACCAAACAGTTGGTCATAGTTAAGGCCCGCATAGGTTGCACAGCCAGCAAACAATGTAGCAATGCAAAGTATAAAAATTAAGCGCAAATTCATTGAGTTATTTTACGTGATTAGAATTTGCATTAATTAAAGCAAAATAAGCGGTCAATTACCAAAAGTTGGAGCAATTCGCCGCGATTTCTTTACTTTTTCGCATGCTTAAATACATAACCTTGTCGATGAACGGTCTGAATTCGATCCGCGTTAATCCCTTCGCTAACCAGTCGTTTTCTTATTCTACTAATGTGCATATCGAGTGCGCGGTCATGCTCTGAGAACGTGCGCTTCAGTACCGTTTCATAAAGGAAAGGTTTGCTAAGCACTTGATCTTGATAATGAGTCAGAGTACGGAGCAGCTCGAATTGAACGCTTGTAAGCTGAACTAACTTTTTGTCTGGCGGACGATTTATCATCACAGTATGGCTGTGCTTATCCAGTACGAGCTCATATTCATTATTGAGACCGTTATCGGAAGCTGCCGTCTTAGGAGCAGACGAAAGGGTAGACTCAAACATATTGGCATTTTAATTATTAATGATAGTAAAAACCATTATCATTAATGTTGGCGTGAAATCAATGCTGTATTTTATTTGTAATGCAATATGTCGGAGTCATATCAAAATTCTGATATGGAAGAAATAACTCTACGACGGAAAGAGCACCAATTTAAATCGCCAAATCAATAAGTACTACCACAATTTCTAAAGCAAATAATCAGCTACTTTGGGGACTAGAGCAGCTTTTAATGTATCTAAAGTTCTTATTTCTAAGATTCGCTTATCCACTATTTCTAGACTATACATTCTGTTGCAGGAAGCTCTTTTCTAATACACACAGAGGTTTATATGACAGCGAAATATGGCGTAAAACGTCGATTAGCGATTCTTGCCGCCGCCTTAATTGGCGCGACAAGTAGCAGTATCGCGGCAGAGAAACCTAACATTCTCGTCATCTGGGGTGATGATATTGGCCAGTCCAATCTCAGTGCGTACACCTTTGGCTTGATGGGATACAAAACACCAAACATCGACAGCATCGCGAAAGAGGGCATGATGTTCACGGATTACTACGGTGAACAATCGTGTACTGCGGGTCGCTCCACCTTTATTACTGGCCAGACTGTGCTCAGAACGGGTCTAAGTAAAGTGGGACTTCCTGGTGCCGATTTGGGCTTGCAACCTGAAGATGTGACGATTGCAGAGCTTCTAAAGCCCATGGGTTATATGACAGGTCAGTTTGGTAAAAACCATTTGGGAGACAAAGACGAACATCTCCCTACTAACCACGGCTTCGATGAGTTTTTTGGTAACCTTTACCACCTGAACGCTGAGGAAGAACCGGAGAACGTCGATTACCCTAAAGATCCTGAGTTCCGTAAGAAGTTTGGCCCACGCGGTGTGATTCGCTCTTACGCTGACGGCAAAATTGAAGATACAGGGCCTCTGACTCGTAAGCGTATGGAAACTGTCGATCAAGAGACGTTAGATGCGGCACTCGACTTCATGGATCGTGCTGTAAAAGCGAAAAAACCATTTTTTGTTTGGTGGAATTCGACTCGTATGCATTATCGAACTCATGTAAGTGAAAAGAACTCAGGGGTAACAGGCATCAGTACTTACGCTGATGGGATGGTGGAGCACGATAACCACGTTGGTCAACTACTGAAAAAAGTGGATGATTTAGGCATTAAAGACGACACCATCGTCTTCTACTCAACCGATAATGGCCCACACATGAACTCGTGGCCCGATGCGGGTACAACGCCATTCCGTGGCGAGAAAAATACCAACTGGGAAGGTGCGTACCGTGTTCCTGCAATGGTGCGTTGGCCGGGCAAAATTAAAGCGGGTTCTGTCTCGAATGACATCATGCACCACATGGACTGGATGCCGACTTTGGTAGCTGCCGCTGGTGATGACAACATCAAAGAGAAGCTGCTAAAGGGTTATAGTGCTGGTGGCGAAAAATTCAAAGTTCATCTCGACGGCTATAACTTCCTGCCATACCTCACTGGTAATGAAGAGAAAGCACCGCGTGAAGAGATATTTTACTTTACTGACGATGGTGATTTGAGTTCGATCCGATACAACAATTGGAAAATCGTCTTTTTGGAGCAGCGTGCAAAAGGCACATTACTCGTTTGGGCTGAACCTTTTACACCATTAAGGGTACCAAAAATCTTTAATTTGCGCATGGACCCTTATGAAGTTGCGGATGTTACCTCCAACACGTATTACGATTGGATGATGGATAGGGCATACATGTTAGTGCCAGCACAAGCGTACGTGAGTAAGTTCCTAGAAACCTTCAAAGAGTTCCCGCCAAGGCAAAAAGCAGCAAGCTTCTCGCTCGATCAGGTGATGGAGAAATTAAAAGAGAACCCAAATAAGTAGGCTAGTGCTACGTAAGCAATACGATGCAACCATATAGAAAAGAGGCTCATATGAGCCTCTTTTTTCCGTCTAATAAAAGCTTTCAGAGCAACGAATGGCAAAGAAAATGCGAATCAACAAGGCCTACAAGGAAACTGGCTCGTAGTGGGCTGCCGTTAAGTTCGCTTTAATTTTTTCACGTAGCGCAATATGAGCAGGGTTGTTCATCTCTCGCTTATGGTAAACAAACTTGTAAGGGATAGCGCATATAGAAATAGGGCATTGCAGAACTTGAAGCTTAAGGGCTTTACTCCATTTGTTTGCAAAAGATTGAGACACTAAGCCTAAACAATCGCGTTGCGCGACGTACAACGCCATACCAGCAAGCGAAGATGTGATCAAATCGACTTTTCTCTCTTGAATAGTTTCTTGGGATAGCTGTTCAAAACCGCTCATGTTGTTCCATTTCCCTGAAAACAAACAGTGAGTTTCCTCATAAAACTGCTCTTTTGAGAGCGAGCCTTGCACGCGGGGATGATTCTCACGACAGATAATCACCGCCTCTTCTTCGTAGGCATCTTCAATAATAAACGCCGCATCTTTTGTGATAACAGTATCAATGACAAGATCGACTTTTTGTTGTCTTAGAAGCTCAAATAATAAGAACTTTTCGGGTGGTGATTCATAAAAAATAGTGTTCTTTATCGGGTCCATAATGTGCAATAAAATTTCGGAACAACACACTTCAAAATGATTCTTATCGGATATCGCATTGTCAATGATATTAACCGCTTGCTGGAATTGCGGTAGCAGTTGATAGGCGGTGGATGTTAGTGCGATACCTCGCCCTTTTTTGACAAATAATTGCTTATCGACCACTTGTTCTAAACGCTTTATTGCAGCGCTCACAGCAGGTTGCGTAAGCCCCAATTGTTCCGCGGCTTTTGTATAAGATTGGAACTCCGCGACAACAAGAAAAGTTTGGATCAAATTCAAGTCCATAACGTCACTCATAAATTTAATTTATAGGTTAACTAATTCTGACTGCATTTATCGCCTGAAATTAGTGCTTTATCTTATATCAACAATGGTATTGAAAAGCGAATACCATTTTTACGCACTAGCGAACTCTTGGAGATAATATGAAAAATGCGACCAAAACGAGCAGTAAAAAACTCGTACTTAACGCATGTACGTTAGCATTAGGCGCTGCATCTGCAGTTGCACACGCAGCGGACAAACCCAACATTCTTGTCATCTTTGGTGATGATGTTGGTTACTGGAACCTTAGTACCTACAACCAAGGCATGATGGCGTACAACACGCCGAACATCGATAGCATTGCTAAAGAAGGTGCGAAGTTCACTAACTTCTATGCACAGCAAAGTTCGACAGCAGGCCGTTCTGCATTCATTACTGGTCAAATGCCAAAACGTACTGGTCTATCAAAAGTGGGCTTACCAGGCGCTCCGCAAGGTATCTCGGAAAAAGATCCAACGATTGCAACCGTGCTCAAGCAAATGGGTTATGCAACCGGACAATTTGGTAAGAACCATTTAGGCGACCGAGACGAACACCTTCCTACCAACCACGGTTTTGATGAGTTTTTCGGCAACCTATATCACTTGAACGCGGAAGAAGAGCCAGAGAACGTGGATTATCCTAAAGATCCAGAGTTCAAGAAGAAATTTGGCCCTCGTGGCGTAATCCACTCTTACGCTGACGGCAAAATTGAAGATACCGGTCCACTTACGCGTAAGCGTATGGAAAATGTTGACGGTGAATTCCTTGATGCCGCGGAAACCTTCATAGAAAAACAAGTAAAAGCGGATAAGCCGTTCTTTACTTGGTTTAACACCACTCGCATGCACAACTTCACGCATGTTCCTGAAGAATACCAAGGTAAAACAGGTGCTGGTTTCTACGCGGATGGTGTCAAGCAGCACGATGATCAAATCGGTCAGCTACTTAATAAGATCAAAGAGTTGGGTGTAGATGACAATACAATCATTGTTTACACCACTGACAACGGTCCTATGGTTGATTTGTGGCCTGATGCAGGGATGACACCATTCCGCTCAGAGAAAAACACTGGTTGGGAAGGCAGTTTCCGTGTGCCGATGTTGATTAAATGGCCAGGAAACATCGAAGCAGGTAAAACGTTCAACGGCATGATGTCATTAGAGGATTTCTTCCCGACATTGGTTGCTGCTGCGGGTGACACCAAAGTTAAAGATGAATTACTAAAAGGTAAGAAAGTTGGTGATATGGACTATAAAGTTCACCTAGATGGTTACAACCAACTGCCATATCTAACGGGTAAGTCAGACAAATCTGCTCGTAACGAATTCGTTTACTGGAGCGATGACGGCGATCTTGTGGCATTACGTCAAGGAAAGTACAAGTTCCACTTTATGATTCAAGAGAATGAAACGGGCATGGATGTATGGCGTAAGCCTTTCACTAAACTTCGTGTTCCATTGATCTTCGACTTGAGCATCGACCCATTCGAACGTGGTGACCAAGGTATGGGTTACTCTCGTTGGATGTACGAGCGTTCATTCCTAATGATGCCAGCGGTAGAGAAAGTGAAAGAGGTAATGGGTACGTTTAAAGAGTTCCCACCTCGCATGGAAGCAGGTTCATTCGTACCTAAGTCTTCTAAGTAATAAAGAACATCGATAATCCATAGCGCTCTTCGGAGCGCTATATACCCAAATAGCTTCAATTCCTGCTGAAATGTGATTACGAGGTTATTTGGGTATATTAAATAGTGAGAAACGTATGAGTAAGATTTCCCCTCGCCATTCTACTACTATGCCTATTGTTCCTCTTAAAACGGCGTCTAAAGCAACGGTTCCGGGTGCGTACGACCGTCGATTCCATGTGATGGCAAAGCCAGGCGGAGCAAAATGCAATATCGATTGTCAGTACTGCTTTTATCTGCATAAAGAAAATCTACTGCACCAAGAAAAGCAGCCAAAAATGGACGACGCAACATTGGAAGCGTTCGTGAAAAGCTACATCGAAAGTCAGGATGGCGAAGAAATTGTTTTCTCATGGCAGGGCGGTGAGCCAACGCTACTTGGGTTGGACTATTTCCGCAATGTTGTAGCTCTGCAAAAGAAACATCAGCCGAAAGGCGTTCGCATTGAAAACGACCTTCAGACCAACGGCATTTTGCTAAACGATGAGTGGTGCGCGTTTTTAAAAGAGCACAACTTCCTAGTTGGCTTGTCGATTGATGGGCCACGAGAGCTGCACGACAAATATCGCAAAACCCGCAGCGGTAAGCCGACGTTTGATCTGGTGATGAAAGCGGTAGATAAGCTCAAAGCGCATGGCGTGAAATTCAACGCGTTGGTGACGGTGAATCGACACAATGTGAAATACCCGCTCGAATTGTATCGATTTTTAACCCAAGAATTGGGTGTGACTTACATTCAGTTTGCACCGGTGGTAGAAGCGAACGACTTCCAAACAACCGCACCGCAGTTTTGGAACGAACAGATGATCCCAACCAAAGGCAGTGATCTGGCGAAACCGGGTCACCCAATGTCTGTTGTGACGGATTGGTCGGTTGATCCTGAAGACTGGGGACGCTTCTTAATGACCACCTTTGAAGAGTGGGTGAATAACGATCTTGGCCGTGTACTTGTTAACCTGTTTGAAACCGCGGTAGCGCAAGTAATGGGGAAACCGTCTCAGCTTTGCGTGACAGCTGAGTTTTGTGGCAAAGGCTTGGCGATTGAGCACAATGGCGACGTGTTCAGTTGCGACCACTATGTGTACCCAGAATACAAACTCGCCAACATTCATGAACACTCATTGAATGACATGGCCTTCTCTACACGACAATACACCTTTGGCATGGCAAAACGCGAATCTTTGCCGACGTATTGTAAGCAGTGTCCCTACTTGCCTTATTGCTGGGGCGAGTGTCCGAAAAACCGTCTGATCAAAACGCCGAATGGCGAGGCTGGACTAAACTATCTGTGTTCGGGAATCAAAATGTTCTTTGATTACGCATTACCGATGTTGGTTGGTCTTGAACAGCTTCTCCAATCTGAAGAACCGCAAAGATAACATAGTGAATATAACCTTAAGTTATTTCATTTGTTCTTATACTTAACTATTGAAAAGACGGCTTAAACCACTGAAAAGGTACCCTATGAACCACGCACAACAAGCGATAAAAGAACTCATCGAACAAACAGAAAAAAGCGTCATTGGACAAAGCCACGTGGTTCGAGCTTTAGTCATCGGGTTATTAACGAACGGGCACATTCTTCTAGAAGGTTTGCCGGGAACGGCAAAAACACGTTCTGTAAAATCGTTGGCCAACTTGTTAAACACCAGTTTTGGTCGAATCCAGTTTACGCCGGACCTTTTGCCATCGGACGTGACGGGAACCGAGGTTTATCAAGAGTTGGATGGCAAGCCGCAACTTCATTTTCAACCAGGGCCAATTTTTAACAGCATAGTGCTTGCCGATGAGGTCAACCGTGCGCCAGCCAAAGTACAAGCGGCACTGCTTGAAGCCATGGCCGAAGGCACAATTACGGTAGGCGATAAAACTCACGTATTGCCAGACTTATTTATGGTGCTTGCAACGCAAAACCCAGTAGAGCAAGAGGGCACGTACCCGCTGCCAGAAGCGCAAATGGACCGTTTTATCATGAAGGTTACTGTCGACTATCCAGAAGATGAAGCCGAACGTGACATCATTCGTTTGGTACGCAGTGAAGAATTAGGTGCGGAAACCAGCAGCGAAATTATTACGCCAAAACACATCGAGCCAGATGTGGTGCTAGAAGCACGTCGTCAACTACCTGATATTGTTGTGTCAGATCTAGTGGAAAACTACATTGTCGCGTTAGTGATGGCGACTCGTAAGCCAGAGCGTTATGCCGATTCAAACTTAGCAAAATGGATTGAGATTGGCTCTAGTCCTCGTGCTTCCATCGCACTAGACAAATGCGCTCGTGCGTATGCGTGGATGCAAGGACGTGACCATGTCACTCCTGACGATGTGCGAGCCATGATTCCGTCTGTACTGGGCCACCGTTTTTCTTTGACCTACGATGCATTAGCAGACGGGGTCGATCACCAACGCGTCGTGCAAGAGCTGCTAGATTGTGTAGAAATTGGGTAAGCGGGAGGCATTATGGCTAAGCCAACTCTTGCGCCAAAATCACAGGGGATGGATCCCCGTTTGTACTGCGATTACGCTCGCTTAGTACGCTTGCAAGCACAAGCAGAATCATTCAGTTTACTTCCTCATCTAAAAGCGGGCAGCGTACTCTCAGGCCGCCACAATTCGCTGTTTCGTGGTCGTGGATTGAACTTCGAAGAGCTGCGTCATTACCAATTGGGTGACGACATTCGTAATCTGGATTGGAAAGTTACGATGCGCACAGGCAAACCGCATGTGCGTAGCTACACCGAAGAAAAAGATCGCAACGTGATCGTGTGTGTCGACCAGCGCAGCGCAATGTTTTTTGCTTCGACGCAAGTAATGAAATCGGTTGTCGCGGCAGAAATCGCGGCCATGTGCGGGTGGCGTGTGTTAAAAGATGGCGACCGAGTTGGTTTTGTCATCGCATCCCAACAGGCGTTGTTTCACAGCAAGGCGCAGCGTTCGCAAAACGATCTTCTGGCTCAACTTAAGCTTCTCGCTAAAGCCAATCAATCGCTCAATGTGGACTCCCGCAACTCCGAAAAAGTGACGTTCAGTCAATGGATTGAGCTCATTAAACGCATGAAGCTCAAACAATCCACATTGATTTTTATTAGCGACTGGAGCGACTGCGAGGAGCACCATCTTGACCACCTTAAACAGTTACAACAGCACAACGATGTTCTCGCAGTGATGGTCAGTGACCCATTAGAACAAGCACTACCAGACGATTTGGCAAAATCGAAATGGGTGGTTGGTGATGGACAGTATCAACTCAATTTAGACAGCAAAGCAAAGGTAGAAGCCGCGAGCGCAAAGCTTGAAGCTCGAACTAGCATACAGCGACAATCACTCTCTCAACTTATGGCGATGAAACACCTTCCGCACATCGAACTCGATACGACAGGCGAGCACATTAAACAATTTCAAAAACTGGTAGGAGGGCGTTAAATGAGTGGTCTTCCTACACCTCCGAGTACCTACATACTCAGAGAGCTACATGATGTGGCCGTGCCACCAAGCGTGAGTTGGTATCCGCAAACTATTGGCTGGAAGATTTTAGCGGCGGTTGCGCTCATTGCATTGGTGTATGTCGCGTATCGTTTGGCTCAACAGTGGTGGTGTAACCGCTACCGACAAGAAGCTCTGTTGACGATTTCGCAAATCAAACCGAGCGACAAAGGCATGCCTAAAGCATTGTTCTCTGTGCTTAAAATTGTGTTGATTCATGTTGATAGCCGTAACGCGAAATTGTTTGATACCGCCTTTTTGCGAAAGCTCGATGCGCTATATCCGCAAACCGGAGATTCTCTAGCAAACTCGCAAGTGGTCTTTAACGATGAGCTTTCAAAGCGCTGGCTACAAAGTATTGTTGACCCTAGCGTTACGCTAACCAATGAAGAACGAGTAACGCTTATTGCTCGTGCGAAATACTGGGTGAGTGAACACCGTTGTGATGCTCAAAAAAGCGCGGCAAAGAAATCTCCATTATTGAAACGCAAAGCAAATCAGGGAGGTCAACATGAATGATCTTCTTGTATCGCTAACTGGTTTGTCTGGTTTTGAATTTGCTCACCCAATGTGGTTTCTGATTTTGCCGCTGCCATTGGTGGTGTACTACTTGGTGCCTGCATATCGCACTAAGCAAATGGCGATCAAAGTGCCGTTTTTTAGTCAGCTGGTGGAAGCGATTGGCGAGACGCCATCAGAAGGTGCAAGCCAGTTAACCCCAAGCTGGTGGCAACGAGCAACGTTAATTCTCTCATGGCTTTTGGTGGTGTGTGCGATGGCCAAACCCACCGTGTTAGGCGAGCCTCAAGTTCGCGAGAGTTTAGGGCGCGATGTGATGGTCGTGGTGGACCTTTCGGGTTCCATGGCTGAGCCTGATTTCACCTCTCGTATAGGTGAAAAAATTTCTCGCCTTGATGCGGCAAAAGAAGTGCTGACGGAGTTTGTTCAGTCTCGTAAAGGTGACCGATTAGGCTTGGTACTTTTTGGAGATGCCGCTTTCGTGCAAACGCCATTCACCGCAGACCAAAAAGTGTGGCTCGAACTGCTTAACCAAACCGATGTGGCGATGGCAGGGCAGAGTACCCATCTTGGTGATGCGATTGGCTTAGCGATTAAAGTTTTTGAGCAAAGCGATAAGTCGCGTGGTGCTTTAGAACAAGATCAAAACCGTGAAAAAGTCGCGATTGTATTAACCGATGGTAACGACACGGGCAGCTTTGTCGAACCGATTGATGCGGCGAAAGTTGCGAAAGCCAAAGGCGTGCGAGTGCACGTGATTGCGATGGGTGATCCGGAAACGATAGGTGAAACCGCGTTGGATATGGACACGATTCATCGCATTGCGAAAGAATCCGGCCGTGAAGCGTTTGAAGCACTCAACCGTGATGAACTATCGGCTGCCTACGACGAAATTGGCAAACTGGAACCTCAACTTTACGAAAGCACCACATACCGCCCAAAACAAAGCCTTCACCATTACTTGATGGCGTTAGTGGTCATCATGCATTTGCTCGCGTTCAGCGTCGCAACACTCAAAAGAAGGGCTGTTACACGATCATCATTAGGAGAGAGCGATGTTTGATTCTCTTAGTTGGACGCAATTCTTTACGCAGTTTCATTTTATTCGACCACTGTGGTTACTAGCTTTGTTCCCCATGTTTTTTTTGGTGTGGTTACGCTGGCGAGAAGAAAGCAAGCCAAGCTGGAAGGATATTCTGCCCGAACATTTACGTAATGCTTTGACGATAGGTGAGCGAGGTTGGCGTAAGCAACTGCCGCTTAAGCTCTTGATGCTGATTGTGTTCATCGCCATTGTGATTTGTGCAGGCCCAACGTGGCAGCGAGAATCCTCTCCCTTTGGCGAAGATAAAGCCTCTATGCTTGTGGTGCTTGATAACAGCGACTCGATGCTGCAAAAAGATCTCCCACCAAGCCGCCTTGAGCGTTCCAAACAGAAAGTACGCGATTTATTAGCCGCTCGAAAAGGCGGAAAAACGGGTTTAGTCGTGTTTGCGGGCAGTGCTCATGTGGCGATGCCTGTGACTCAAGACAGCAAAGTATTTGACCCATTTTTGGCGGCCATTACGCCAGAAATCATGCCCGTGCAAGGTAAGCTTGCTGAAAAAGCCTTGCCGTTAATTGATCAACAATTGCGAGGTCAACCAGGCTCCACCGTTCTGTTGGTGAGCGACGGCGTGAACCCGTCCACGATTAAGCAATACCAAGCGTATTTCGCAGGTAAACCTTATCAACTGTTAATTCTTGCAGTGGGGAATACAGAGATCGTGAGTAACAACCCGATGGATTTGGATTCTCTGCAAAAACTGGCCAGCCAGACTAACGGTCGATTGGTGGAAGTGACGGTCGATAACAGTGATATCGAACAACTGAATCGATACGTTGAGCGCAATATGCAGCTTAATGGCGAATCTTCAATGCCTTGGAAAGACATGGGTTATCAACTGCTGTTCCCAATCGCGTTGATCATGATGCTGTGGTTTAGAAAAGGGTGGTTAGTGCAGTGGTGTGTGATTGCGATGGTGAGCGGTACACTGTTGATGCCGACCAGTGCAATGGCGGAGAACATTTCTGTTAAAGCCGAGCAGCCACAAGTTGTGCAAAAAGTGACGACCTTCGACAAAGTGGCGCAATGGTGGTGGGATTTGTGGCTGACGCCAGACCAACAAGGACAGCGTTTGTTCAACCAACAAGCGTATTTAGAAGCAGCGAAGCACTTTGTCGATCCTTTACGCAAAGGCACGGCGTACTACTACGCTAGCGAGTTTGAGCTCGCGCACAGTGCGTTTTTGGAAATGCAAAACGACCCGTCCGAAGAGGTTCGAGATTACGGTCTTTACAATGCGGCGAGCGCATTGGCGCGCCAGCGTGAATATTTGGCTGCTCGTGACTTGTTAAAATCCCTAGCCAGCAAGCCAACGTTGAGCGAGTCGTTAAGACCTGATGTTGAGCACAACTTGAAAGTGATTGCTGGCATCGTCGATGAGATAAATCAGATGAGTGAAAGTCAAGCCGGAACAGAGCAAGAGGCGTCAACCGAGCTAGGCGACAACCCTCAAACCGCAGAAGGAGCGGATGAACAAACGTCAGCAGAGTTGATGATTAAAGAGACGTTAAGCGCAGACGACATCTTAGGTAGCCAAGAATTAGCCGACAAGTGGCTAAAGCGAGTCGAAGCGGATCCGAAGTATTTCTTACGCGCTAAATTTCAAATTCAATTACGCTCGCCAACAACGGGTAACTCAACTACGACAACGGAACACAATACAGAGGAGGCTGCCCAATGATGATGAATGCCCATCGCGTGACCTCTTTTGCACTTCCTGCAAGGGTAGTGGCATGGTTAGTGGTTTGTTTGAGTCTGTTCGTAAGTCGTCACGTTTTCGCTCAGGATATTTACGATCTTCAACGCAATCATGGTGTTGAGTTGCAAGCGTGGGTCGGTCAACAACCAACGGCTGGGGAAAAGCGTAAAACGCCAAGTTTTAGTGTCAACGAGCAAGTCATTTTAACCATCGAAGTGGCAACGCCGCGCTGGTTTACGGGTGGGACGCGAATTGGCAGTATTGAAATGCCCAATGTTATCGCCAAACAGCGTGATCAGTTAGCCACTAACTTCACGGAGCACAAGGGCGGACAAACTTGGTCGCGTCAACGCTGGGAAGTGACTTTGTATCCGCAAGCATCTGGTGATTTTGTGATTCCACCTGTCGCAGTGGGCGTTCAGGTGTCAGCGCCGGACGGCGAGAAGGTGTCAGGCACCCTTTACACGCAGCCGATTAAGTTCAAAACTGTCTTGCCTTCGGGATTGTTGAGCGGTGATACGCCTTGGTTTTCTGCAACGCGCGTAGACGTAAAGCAAGAGTGGGAAACCTCCACTGAGACACTCAAAGCTGGGGATGCAATCACGCGTAAAATCACTATTTCAGCTCAAGATTCGCTATCTGTGTTGCTACCAGACTTGTTGAAAGGAGAATCAACAACCCGTTACCAAGCGTATCCTCAACCCCACCGTCTGACAGATACGCAAACACGTGGTGATTACCAGTCAACACGCACAGAAGAGAGCGTGTACGTGATTCAACAAGGTGGTGAACTAACCCTGCCAGATTATGAGTTCCGTTGGTGGAACAGTAAGACTCAACAAGTGGAAACGGTGGTGTTAGAGGGCAAAACATTTGCTGCGAAGCACACGTTGAAATCCTTCATCAAAACGTATTTTGTATGGATTGTTTCCACGCTTGTATTGCTGGGTTTTGTGGTTATTTCATTGGTAGCTATTAAACGTTACTATCGCAACAGACCGACACCAGCATGGTTGATGTTCCACCGTTTGTTAAAGGCTAAACGTTGGTCTGAAGCAAGGGCCGTATTGTACAAACAATTGCGTTTAAATACGGCAGAGCTGGAAATGACCAAAGCCGATACGAGTGAATCGTGGCAAAAAAGTGCGTCGCGAATGCAAAATGGTGAAAATAGCGCTCATTTAATGAAGTCGATGTGGCGCAAGATCCAGACCAAACAACAACGCTTTAAATTCCGTATACCGCGAGCGTTACCAGAACTGGACAAAGTCATTGGAAGAGATGGCAATGAATAAAACGGGGCGCTAATATAGCGCCTCGTTTTTATTAGAGAATAGAGTTCAAATGAGCCAAGAGTTTATGCGCCGCGCATTGGAAGTGTCCAAAAATGCGCTTCCTGAATGTCAACCCAACCCGCCGGTTGGCTGCGTGTTAGTGAAAGACAATCAAATCGTTTCAGAAGGTCATACTCAAGCTATTGGTGGCAACCACGCGGAAGTAGAAGCGCTGAATGCATATCAAGGCTCGTTAGAAGCGGTGACGGCATACGTTACGCTCGAACCGTGTTCGTTTGTAGGTCGTACGCCAGCTTGCGCGGTGACATTAGTAAAATCCGGTATTGGCAAAGTCGTCGTAGCCATGTTGGACCCAGATCCGCGCAACAGTGGTCGAGGAATCGAGATTCTAAAACAAGCCGGTATTGAGGTAGAAATTGGTTTATGCGGCGAGGAAGTCAGCGAGTTTCTTACCCCATATTTAGGCAAATCTTAATGTAAGCTTTGGCTTGCACGGTAGCTGCTCACTTATGAGGTGAATGGAGCACGTCAAAATTGAGTTAAAACTCATTAAAACAGGTCGTACCGCCCATTTCTTGTACTTGGCTACGTTAACTATCATGCTGTTAGATTAAAATAGAAAAAGTGATTTTCGAAAAATTTAATAGCATGAAACCGACCGATCTTAATCTCATCCCCATCTTTATTGCCATTTATGAAGAGGGGAACTTATCTAAAGCGGCAGCACGTCTCAGTATCACGCAGCCCGCAGTCAGCAAAGCGTTGGCACGCCTTCGTGATATTTATGATGAACCTTTATTTCATCGCTGCACCAAGGGTGTAGAACCTACCTCTTTTGCTATGGATATTTACCCTGCGCTTCTTACTTCGGTGCAAAACTTTACTTCAACTCTGGCGGCTTCTAGCGAATTTGACCCTAAAGTGTCAAATCGAGTGTTTTCCATTGCTTGTGTCTCTGTTGCAAGTTTTGAGTTGCTCCCTCAAGTCATGAATCAGATCCGTGAGTTAGCACCATATATTGCTTTAGAGGTTCATCCACTCTTTACAGAAGATTATGAAAGCGATCTGCGTTTGCAACGTTACGACTTGATCATTGATATTGCGCCAAGAGCACGAACGGTTTTAAAAGTTGAAACTGTGCTTACTGAACGCTTGGTGGTGGTGTGTAGCGAGGAGCACCCACGCTTAAAGAACGAGATTACGGCTGAACAATTTTTTGAAGAAGAACATGTGGTGGTTTCGCAGTGGCAGAGTCGTAAGAGCTTGTTAAACGCCGATGATATTGTCGACTTGGACAAAAGAAAGATAAAGTATCGAGCTTCTGGCGTGTTGGAAATGCTACCTGTTATCTGCGGTAGTGAATATATTGGTTTAATGCCCGAGTCGATGATCAACTTGTTCAGCAACACCTATCATGTTAAATCTTTATCTATGCCATTTGATGAACAAACCTATGAGCTCTGCACAATATGGCATCCTAGTCGGACAAACGACAGTGCCCATCAATGGTTGCGATCACAGATTAAACAAGCAGGGAAAGTCATCAACCAATAGGAAGTGCAATGAAGAAGACAATACGTGCCATCCTTAACGGCAAAAAAGCTGGGAACCCAGAGTTAAGAGATGCAATCATGAAAATGAGAGACAAGGGCGTCGATGTGCAAGTGCGAGTGACTTGGGAATCTCAAGACATGCCGCGCTTGGTGAAAGAAGCGGTTGATGAAGGGATTGAACGTATTGTTGTCGCTGGTGGCGATGGGACCGTCAATGAGGCGGCTTCTGCGATTATCCAAATTGAAGAAGAAAAACGCCCTGAGTTAGCCATTATCCCTCTTGGTACCGCAAATGATTTTGCCACCGCGATTCAAGTGCCAGCTTCTATCAAGGCGTCTTTATCTCTCGCCGTAGAAGGGCAGTCTGCTTTGGTCGATTGTGTCAAGGCTAACGATCGCTACTTTATTAACGTGGCAACAGCAGGGTTTGGCGCAGAAGTTACGGCAGAAACGCCTGTTGAACTTAAAAACTTTCTTGGTGGCGGCGCTTATACACTAACCGGTGTTGTAAAAGCGCTCGGCTTTAAACCTTATGACGGAACAATAAAAATTGAAGGTGGGGCTTATCAGGGAGAAATGTTGCTTGGCGCTTTCTGCAATGGTCGCTTAGCTGGAGGTGGGCAAGAGTTAGCGTCGAAAGCGATGATTAATGATGGCTTGATGGATCTAACACTGGTGCGTCCATTCTTACCTCATGAGCTGCCGAAAGTTATCGAAGAGATCAATAATCCTAGTGAGAAAGGTGAGTTTGTAAAACACACAAGAGCAAGCTGGTTAGAGATAGACTTCCCAAATCCACTACCGCTTAATTTAGATGGTGAACCATATCATTCGAGAACAATACGGTTTGATGTTCAGCCCAAGAGTATACGATTAGTCTTGCCGCAAGATTGTCCTTGCTTGACCAGCTAAACGAGTAGTTTCACGGGTCGTAAACAACACAGCCTCCAATATGTGGCTGTGTTGTTTGTGTTGAGGTGTCAGGCGAATTAAAGCTTTTGAATGGTCTCTACGTCAATCTGCGTGGTTGTCCACTCTGAGTCAACTTCGCCTAGAATCGTCACTTTATCGTTTGGACCAACGTCTAGCCCCATCCAATCTTCATTGTCGATTTCCACTTCTATTTCACCAGTCTCATCTTTGAACAAGTAAGTCTCGTTACCAAGAGATTGAACAATGTGCCCGGTTAACATGACTGCGCTGTCGTCGGTTGCGTTGTGCGCCTCTTTCACCGAATTAATTACGCCTATTTCTGGACCATTAAACGCGGCGAAAGCTGAGCTTGAAAGTAGGGCAAACATGGCTGCTAAAATCTTTTTTTTCATTATCGTCTCCTTAAATTAGAAGTAGTAAGTTGTGCCTACGTTAAAGGATGCAGTGTTCGCGTATCGGTCTAGTTGATATTTTGCGTTTACACCTATGGTGAGCTGCGGGAAAATTCTGTATTCCGCACCCACTGAGAGCATTGCGCCTAGCTCGTTGTTTTTCTCCGTGCTATGGAAAAGCGTGTTGTTCATTTCCACATCGTCGTTCGCGACAAGCTCGTATTCTTGATGTTTAGAAACCTTGGCGTTGTATTCCGTGTACGTTAAACCCGCTTTGAATTTTGTTGTCCATTTATCATTTAATGCATAGTTAAACACAGGTGCCAGCGACACTTGCTTGGCTTTGATTGACGCATCCCAATCCATTTCATGATGGTAATCTTTGCCATCGATTGACTTGATACCTAGGTTTTTTGAACGACTATCATCAAGGTCAAACTGGCTGTAACCCAGTTCCAATGCCCAGTTGTCATTAAATGCGTAACCGACAAAGCCTGAGAAAATACCGTCTTCAAGCTCAGGGTTGAGTGTTACGTTGTCAGTTGAAAAGTGAGGTTCCAAATCATGGTCAGTGGTGCCTAGTCCATATTCCAGACCTACATAAGGAGCCGCAGATACCGAAACAGAGCAGGTAACAAGTAACGCAAGAAGTGTTTTGTTCATTTTATTTTTCCTCTTCAAGTCAACTTAGTGAGTAGAAGCGCATTTTGTGTGAAGAAGCGTGAAGCGATCGTGAAGAAACGAAAAAATGTTTAGAAAAAAGAGCAAGGGGCGATAATCGAGGGGCGGTTTGAGTGAACAAACACCAAGCTCTTTATATAGAGTAAGTTAAGTTGCTGCGACGTAACACACCGCAAACGGGACATTAAGGCGAGTAAACTCTTTGATCCAACGCCATTGGTTATCCTGGAGTTTATCGCCAGGGCCTTTCACTTCAATCCACTCGAACTCATTTTCTTTAAAAGCAATGAGATCCGGCATCCCATTACGGTAAAGCTTAAGGTCGCTCAATTGTATTTTGAACAGCGCCATCAGCATATTGGTTGGGATAGTGTTGAGCGCTGTTTCGAGTAGCTCTTTACTTATTAAATTCCAATGTACAAATGGATTACTAATGCCAAACTTCTCATCGTATTTTGTCAATAACGTCTGGGTGTTGCCCGCTTCTAGTTCGGCAAAAGCGGTGTCTATCAAAGCTTGGCGCTTGGTAACAAAATCCGAGTGATATAAATCTAAAGGGCGGTGTTGATAAGCGTTAATGAATGCCCCTTCAATAGGAGCAAAAATCGCATCCCAGAATGTAAGCCCCAGTAGCGAGTTGAGCAACGCATTTTCAGCGTAAAACACATTCCAGCCTAAGGACTCAAAATACGCTTTACTGGCAAGCTCGACTCGTTGTTGAGATAAATCCAGTTCAATATGGTATTCGGAGCAGAGTGGCTTTGCTACTCTTGGCATTTTCGCGCCTTGTTTTCGCTTCAACCGTTGCTCAAGTTTTTGTGCGACTTCGAGCTCAGACACATCAATTGGCGACTGCAGCATCTCTGTGACAATGTCACTAAATAAATCATCTTGGTTTAGTTTGTCATAGATACGTGCACGTCGTTCTCGGCTCGGAGCGAGCTGAGTTTGGCCAAATAGTGATAGGGCGGTCTCTAGCTCATCAATCCGTTCGTAATCACGTGCTATGTCATTCAACATGTGTTCACGTTTACGATCCACGTAATGGTGATTAACGGGCTGAGGCATTGCCTCAATTAATAAGTCGAGATTGGCTTTGTCTTTTCGATCAAATTGCCAGTACAGGTTGCTCAGTTGGCTCAGTTCAATTAAGCGGTCTATTTGCTCACGTGAATCAAAGAAACGGCGCACTTTACTCAATTGGTATTGCTCGAACTGATGTAGACCTAAGTCATCAAGCACAAACTGACTTAAGTCTTGATGGGTGTTGGCAAAAAATAGGGTGAGTAAAACATCGATCATGTGGGCGGAATTGAGTTTGATGATCGTAAACTCAAGCTGCTCAAAACGATCAAATTCCGTGTTGCTTAAACGCTCCACAAGGACATCTTTCTTTAATGACTTCGGTAGCTCTGGGTAAAGTGCAGAGATCTCTGGTTTCGTCAGTAAGTTAGACGCTAACTCTTGATGAGAGAGTGTGGGGGAAAGGGCCACAAACTCATGTTGACTCAATTCTGCCAGTGCTTCATTGATAGAAGGTATTTCTTGATAACTCAGCTTATCACTTCGAAACCAACACCCTTTTCGGCTGTATAAACGCACCAACAGGCATTGGGCGTGTTTGCTCAAGGAATCAAACGAGCAAAGCCAAGCGTGTTCATCCTCGGCCAGTAAATCGCTGTACCAGGTTACTGCGTGGTGAGTCAGCTTAAAGAAGTTTTCTAGATAGTAGTCTGGTGCAAGTTCGATAGGGCTTTCCATAAACGACCGATAACAAAAAAGGCTTAACCCATAGGTTAAGCCTTTTCGCTATCAAATCAATTCGCAATTATGCGTTTTTTAGCTGCGCTACTTTCGCTTCAGACAGTGGCTTAGTGATGAACGCAAGTATGATACATACTGCCATCATTGCTGAAGAAATAGTGTAAGCCAAGGTGTAGCCTTCGCCGTTCGTCATAGAGAAGCCAACAACTGCTGCGCCGATTGCACCACCGATACCCCATGCAGTGTAAAGCACACCGTAGTTAGTACCGTAGTTTTTCAAACCGTAGAACTCGGCCGTTAGCGTAGGGAATACCGCTAGAAGTGTACCGTAACCTACCGCTGCGATCGCAGTACCAATGATCAGAGTGAACTCAGAGTCGAACGTTGCGAACAGCACCATGTTTACGCCTTGTAAGACGAACGCAAGTAGAAGCGTACGAACACCGCCGATTTTATCTGCAAGCATACCCGCAGCAACACGACCGCCAGAGTTGAATACAGCAAGAATGGACGCTAGGTAAACCGCGTTTGGCAAGTTTGCTTGAACGCTTGCGATGGTCGTGATGTTACCGATGATCATTAGACCAACAGAAGCTGCGAACGCGTACATGATCCATAGAGAGTAGAACTGTGGCGTTTTCAACATTGCTTTCCAAGTTAGATCATCTGACTTTTTAACCGCTTTAGGTGCTTGACCTTCTTTTACTTTCGGTTCTGCAGGCGTGTAGTCTGCTGGTGGGTTATTGATGGTTGCTGCAAGAGGAACTGCAATTGCCAGGATACCAACACCAAGAACCATAAAGCTCGTTTGAATGCCCATGCTGTCGATCAATGATGATGTTACTGGTGCTAGGTAGATAGCCGCTAGCCCGAAACCAGCCGCAATAATGCCGTTAACCATGCCTTTCTTCGAAGCGTGGAACCATTTCATTGCAGAAGGTGATAGGCATGCGTAGCCAAAACCGATACCTGCACCTGTGATCACACCGAAGGTAATGTTCAGCATGAGTGGAGTGTCAACAAAGCCAGATGCGATCATGCCTAGACCTGTAAGAACAGTACCTAGGATAAGAATCATACGCGGACCCATGCGGTCTTGAAGAATACCTGCAACAAGAAGACAGATAGAGAAAGTGATGGTTGCAGTTGCGTAAGGTGCAGAAGCTTCTGCAGCACTCCAGCCTGATTCAGTTACCAGTGCCTTGTTGAATACACTCCAAGCATACAGGATGCCAAGACAAAGGTTGATACAGAACCCTGCTAACAGGATGCGCATAGCTTTATCAATCTTGCTCATTTTCATTCTCAGTTTTTCCTCTTGTTGGCAATGCCGCAAAGAGGGTTGGTTTAAAGATGTTTTTTCTCAAAATTAGTTTGCGTTTTTCAACGATTAACGCAATGAGCGCGGATTATAACCAATAAATATGTGATTGGAATCTCTTTTTACCGTTACTGATAAAATAATTTGAAACATTAAAAGCGGATGTGAATTCATGGTTTTGTATGTGGTTAGCGTGTTATCAAAAAGTGATGATTTCTGTTATTGGGAATGAGGAACTAGTCAAAATAGAGAATTCAGTGCGCAGTTGGGTGCACAGCTCACATTTCATATAAAAAATTTCAAAATGTTACCGTGTTAACTCCCTGTAACAAAAATGACTGAAATATCGTCTTATCGCCGTAAGTATTGGATGTAAAGGGTTTCTTAAATTTAAATTGTTAACCTTTTGTAATAACTAGAGCTGATTAGGTTTTTTGTGCATTAAGTGAACAAAAAAGTCACTTGTAATTGCAGATTATAGGAGCAGAATATAGCGAAAAATGAGATTTCATTTATGAAGGGATGCTTTTTTAGACTTGTTGTGAGGTGACTTATGAAACTGTTCCTATTACTCATGGCTTCGGTATCTGCTGGTGTCGCATCTGCAGATCACATCCATTCATTTATGTTGGGCCTATCTATTGCTTCTCTAGCGGTAGGGAGCTGCTATTTCTTTGCATTCCGTAGCTCGCGCTTTCCACAGCTTGCTTTATTCTTACTAATTTGCGGCATGCTTTCTAAGTTGACGATAACGGTTGTTGGTGTGATGTGGGGAATGTCGGCTGAATTAATTACATCTCCAATCGTATTCGCACTTTCGTATTTATTCTTCTCTCTCGCCGTGACCTACTTATGGTTTAGTTATCGAGAGAGTATCACTAAGACCCCTGACCGATTTAAGTCAGCGTAAATCGTCAAATCAGAAAACATAATGAAAAAACGCCAGCAAAAGTGCTGGCGTTTTTGTTTAAAGCTAAGTCAGTTAGCTTGTTGTGTTTGGCTCGGTAGGGTTTGTCCTGTATTGACTGATACTGTTAGTGGCGGCTCTGGAACTTCTAAGAAGCAGGCGATTACTCTATAGAGTTCTCCTTCCGCAACGGTAACCTTTCCATCCGATTCAATCGCTAATCGACACGCTTTTACGAACAAGCGACGACTTTTCGGTTTGAGTTGCAGTAGGAGCTCTAAAGCAGCGCGATTTAGGCCCCAGTTCTTATTTGCGGGTTGTAACTCTGCATCATTAAAGCCCAAACAGGTTAGGGCGCTGCTAAATGCACGTTGAGCGTCTTCCGGTTGAGAGTGACTAACCCAAGCCAATTCGCGCAGTAGCCAAAAAACACTCTCTTTTAATTGCTTTAAAGATTGGATCTGTTTTGTACATCCATACGATTCGAGTAGTTGCTTCTCCAATAAGTTGATGACACACCATTCTGCGAGTGAGTAGTGATCATCAGTTTGAGAGAGTTCACGTAGCACCTGGCACAGTCTGTTTTTCTGACCCTCACTCAGCGATTTCAAGGCAGGGATGGAGAGTTCGAGTAATGGAAAGCGTAGATGAAGAGGCAAATCATAATCTAGCCATGGTAATAATTGTGCTTGAGACACATTTGGGATATGACTTTTTATCATCTCTCGCTGGAGTTCACTGCCATCAAATATCAAGGCAAAAGCAATAAAGCGCGCACTATATGGTTCACGAGCGATGTCGACAAGTTCGGAAGGAAGTTGGTTAAGTAGTTGTTGACCTACTTCGCTGAGTTCTGCAGTGGTTGGTTTCTCCGGTTGTGTCGATGTCCCTGATGTGAATCCACTAACGTTATCATTCTCAAAGCTTGTCGTTGGACGATGCGAACTTTGAGAAAAACTTCCATCCCAACCAGGTTCAATTCGGCGAATCCGTTCTTCTAGTGGAGGGTGAGTCGCAAATAGGCCAGAAAAGCCGGAGAGTTTGCTTTGACCAAACATCATATGGCTCATCTCATCGCTTGCTTTTGTATTCAATGAAGAACCCGCCATATGACTACCAATTTTCTTGAGTGCACCAGCAATGCCTTGATCGTTTCGAGTAAATTGAACGGCACTGGCATCAGCGAGAAATTCACGTTGACGAGAGATTGCGGCTTTGATCATCGAGCCAAACAAGGTGCCAATCCAGCCCAGAACCAAACAGATAATCGCAATCAGCATGATAACCGCAAAGCCTTTATCGGAATCGGAAGAACTTCTTGATACGCGACTCGTATGATGAGTGTTATCTAAGACCAAGTGTCCAAAATGTGCAATGCAAGTGATGCCAAACAGTACGCCGATAAGACGCGTATTCAAACGCATATCTCCGTTTAAGATATGGCTGAATTCATGAGCAATGACACCTTGTAGTTCATCTCGCGTGAAGCTATCCAGTGCGCCTTGTGTGACGCCGATGACGGCATCATCAATGCTCATGCCTGCTGCGAAAGCATTGATACCGAGCTCTTCCTGCATCACATAGACGGGAGGAACCGGAATACCAGATGCAATTGCCATCTCTTCCACAACGTTGAGCAGTTGTCTATGTTTTGCACCTAAGGTGTTTGAGGAAATCAGCTTGCCGCCTATGCTCTCAGCAACACCTCGGCCTCCATTGGAGGTGAGGGCGGACAAGCGAACCATTGAACTTATCGCAACAACCAGCAATACACCGGCAAAGCACAACAAGACGTAGGTAAGTGCGGTTTCTTGATCAAAGTGTTCGCCTGTTACTCCGTAATAGATACCAATCGATAATACGCTTACCAAACCAGTGATGGTGACAACTGCTAAGGAAAACAGGAACACCAAAAGCCCAGTGCGTTGACGCGCGGTATCTTGATGGTCAAAGAAATTCATTAGAACTCAACCTTCGGGGCCGCTTGTATTTCAGCACTGTCAGAAAACTCTAACAGTTTGCCATCTTGGAATCCGAATGCGTTGGAAAACAACACGGGCGGGAACGTTTGTTTGTATGTGTTGTAGCTGGTTACCGCATCATTAAATGCTTGGCGAGCAAACGCAACTTTGTTCTCAGTGCTGGTTAATTCTTCTTGAAGCTGACTCATGGTTTCATTCGCTTTAAGCTCAGGGTAGGCTTCCACTACAACATTCAGTTTGCCCAACGCACTTTGCAGCATGCCTTCTGCTTGGTTTAGTTGGCTAATTGCCGCATCACTACCAGGCGCGTCACTGGCTGCTTTCAGGCCAGCAATTGCTTGATTACGAGCTTGGATGACACGTTCAAATGTTTCTTTTTCGTGTTCCATATAGCCTTTTGCAGTATTAACTAAGTTCGGAATCAAATCGTATCGACGTTTTAATTGAACTTCTATTTGAGCGAAGCTGTTTTTGAAACGGTTTTGTAGAGTAACGAGCTTGTTGTAGATACTGACGGCGTACACCACAATGAGCAGGACAATAACGATAAAGACAATAAATGCAGTCATAATAAATCCCATTTTCTTAATGTATTCAGTTCTTATATAAACTGTTGAGATATTAAGCAAATGCTTCTGAAGAAGCGATGTAATAACCGAGAAATATGTCACGAGTTGAGTAACAATTAAAATGCATTTACAAAGCAATACAGAAAGAATAATGGCACTGGAGAGATGAAAGAAATAGGCCCAGCTAGAAGCCGGGCCTTGTCGATAAGCAATATTGGCGATGCCGTTAGGCACTCATTGGAACAAGCACCATAGTACCAATTATAACTGTGATAAGACCAGCAAGAACCGGAACAGATGTTCGTTTTACAACCTCAAACGGGCTGATGTTCGCCATACCGGATGTCGCAACGATTACGCCAGACACTGGTGAGATAGTACGACCTAGGTTTGATGCTTGAAGCATCGGGATAATTAGGAACGCTGGGTTTAGTCCCATTTTCGCAGCCAAAGATGGTGCCAACTCTACAAATGCATAGAAAGGCGCGTTACCAGACCCCGTTGCAATTGCTGCTGCAACTGTCAATGCAGTAAGGATAAGCATTAAAGCAACACCGCCTGCACCTGCATTGTCTGCAAGGTGAAGTAGGTTATCGATAGCGCCGATAGACATTAGACCTTGCGCAAAAACCCCCGCTGCAACCAAAAGCATCACAACGCCTTTGAACGCGTCAGCCATGCCAGCGTAACAAGAATCTAAATCTTCCAGTGATTTCTTACCATCAAACTTATTTACAACGTAATGGATCAGAGCGCCAAGGAAAATCGAACCGACCACAATAGTGTAAATGTCTAGGCTAAGTCCTGGAATGGTACGACCGTTGAATAGGAACACGCCGATGATAGGTAGAAATGGCAGTGCCGCATAAAACGCTGGTGCATCGGCTTTGATCTCTGATACGTCAATTTTTTCCATTGGCGTATTTTCTTTCTTATCTAAGTATTTGTTCCAGAAGAAAGCCGCGGCAGCCATCACGATGATTGCGCAGATAGAAACAGGCAACACTGTTTGTACCGCAAACACATCAAGCGCCAAGCCAGATTTTTCGGCGGCGATCACCACATCACCAGAGGTTGGAGAAAGAATGATTGCCGCAGGAGAGGCACAAACTGCAACCGCTGCTGGACGAGAGATCCCCATCGCGACCATCATTGGGAACAATGTCGCCATTAATAGTACGCCAAGGCCAGTTGCAGAACTTACCGCAAGAGACATCAAACACGCCACAATGTAAGCCGCTACCAAAAGGACATAAGGAGACTTGATAACAGAAAGCGGTTTAGAGAACTGTTTCACTACAACGTTATTCGCGCCGATGTGAGTCATATAGGAAGCGAAGCCACATAGCAACATGATTTGCATACCAAGGCCACCGCCGCGGTATTGTAGCATGTATTTCACGTATTCTAGCGCGTCTGTCACCATGTTACCGGTTGAGGTGATTTTTGAGGGCAGCACGTCATGCCCCAATACGCCAGTCATAAGAAGTAAAGCAAGACCAGCCGTCAGTAACACGCCCGCTGCTTTATAGCCTTTGACGATAAAGTAACCCACAGCAATGGTGACAACTAAGCCAATTAAGAGCTCTAACATAGGGATCTCCGAATGTTATGAAAAAAAAGAAAGAAACTGTTTCAGTTTATGACAAGGAATTTACAGAATTCTTAACTGTGGCACGAGACAAATATGGGGCTTGCATGATCTGAGACAAATAATAATTTAATAATTAATTTCGTTAGATTGTATTGTTGGAATTTGGTTTTCTAAGTGTTATGTGCTGGTTTGAAGCTGTTTGCAGGAAGGAAAATATGACCAGAAATTTGAATAAATAGTGAGGGAATTGATTCAAAATGAGAAAAAGAAACAACTCAGTGAGTTGGGAGAGGGTAATAATCCTTGCAACATAAAAGCTTCGCCGAAGCGAAGCTAAATCGTAAGGATGGGTTAAGTTAAGCGTATCGGCGCACCATCAGGTTCCAACTGCGTTGTTGCCGTTCGAACTCCGCTTTGATTTGCTGATACTTTATCTTTGTCACAGAGCACTCGTATTTTTTTACCACACTGGCTGTTTTTGCACCGAGTACTTCCTTGCGCATTTCATAATATTCCTGCATGTGATGAACTAGCGCATCAAACTCGTGTTGTAACTGATCAAGAATCGTTTGCGTATTCGGTTTTGCTCCCAGTTTTTCTTTTGCTTTCTTCAAGAGTTGAGTTGCGCGAGCTTTTTCAATTCTAAATGTAGGCGTTGTGCGCAACTTAGATGTGAGTCCAAGCCAAGAACAAGACTTAATCAACCACTTTGTCGGGTCGTAATGCCACCAATACACACCATTACGATAGTCATTCTCGAAGATATGATGGAAATTGTGGTAGCCCTCACCAAATGTGAAAAAGGCTAACACTCCGTTGTCGCGAGCGGTGTTTTTGTCCGTGAAAGTCTGCTTTCCCCAAACATGCGCAAGTGAGTTAATGAAAAAGGTCGTGTGGTGGCTCATAAAGAGTCGAGCGGCACCAACTACTAATAACATACCCCAAATATCGCCGTAGATAATTCCAAGAGCGACCGGAAAGCCAATATTGGTGAGTAGAGCAAGTGGAACATAGTACTTATGTTGCCACATGACGATTTTGTCACGCTTTAAATCGCGGCAGTTGGTGTATTCGTTTTCCTGCGATTTGTTGTAGTCGCGTAACATCCAGCCAATGTGAGAATACCAAAAGCCTCGTTTTGCTGAGTAAGGATCTTTGTCGTTATTGTCGACATGCTTGTGGTGTACACGATGATCAGAAGACCAGTGTAATGCACTATTTTGCAAAGAAAATGCTCCTCCAATCGCAAAAATAGCACGTAAAATTGGATGAGCTTCGTATGTTTTGTGGCTCCAGAGTCGGTGATAGCCTGCTGTAATAGAAAGATTCGTAAAACTGAATGCCATCACTCCCCAAACTAGATGCTCCCAACCCAGTCCAAAATGATATGCATACCAAGGCATTACAATAAAAGTCAGAACAAAACTGGAAGAAAATATCAATGTATTCAACCAGATAATGGGTGGTTTGTTTTGAGTCACAGGTGTATTCCTAACTTTGAGCTAACAACTGTTCGCCAGAATATCAGCGTACACGTGTAAGTCAAATTAAAGTTAGACAAATGTGACTGTTCCTTTGGATGTACATTAAGGAACTTGATGGGATATTTTGCTTTTAATTGAATAATGAGTAGTATTAAAAAATGAGCTCTGGCTTAAGGTGTATAAAATCTGCCAAGAAACAAGTGTTATAAAGGTGGAATATGCCGAGACTCTATAAAGAAGTAAAAAATGTAAGAAAATAGGAATACGTAATGGATTTACGATTAGCGGAATATAAGGACTACGAGCGCATTGCGCATCTTCATGCGGATAGTTGGAAGCGTCATTACCGTGGCATTCTTAGTGATAACTATCTTGATAAAGAGGCGATTGACGACAAACTACTGATCTGGCAAACCCGTCTGACCAACCCACCATTCAACCAGCACATTGTCTTGGCGGAAGAGGGTGGTTTGTTGCTCGGCTTCGTTTGTGTGTTTGGCAACCATGACTTCGAGCGTGGAACCTTTATTGACGCACTGCATGTTGATGACAGCTACCGTGGTCGTGGTATTGGCAAGCAGCTATTACTTGCTGTCGCAGAATGGCAGCAACAGTACTTTAAAGACACTGGTCTTTATCTAGAAGTCGTATCGCAAAACATTTCTGCAATTGAATTCTACCGCCATATTGGAGGTCAAGAATGTCAAGAGCGAACTTGGCGTGCGCCAGGTGGTACAGAAGTATTGGAGAAGGTATTCCGTTGGAAGAATGCTCAGTCATTAGTTAGTGGGATAGAAGAAAACGTTATTTACTCCTAGTCTGACGTTTTAGCTTAGCAATAAGAGCAGCATCAACGCTGCTCTTTTTTGTGCCTGTCCTAAAGTTTAGTGTTTCAGTGGGCGACTTAAAAGCAAAGCCCCATGGCTTTTAGCTCTGACTCGCATTGCTGAGCATTTTCAAATTGAATGGCTTCCATGCCTACCGCTCGGGCCCCTTCGACGTTGTATGGCATATCATCAAGAAATACCGTTTCCTCGGCCTGAAGCTGATATGTTGAAAGTAGGGCTTGGTAGATCTCAGCTTGTGGCTTTAGTAACTGCACTTCAGAAGAGATGATTGTACCGTCAAACAGCGGCCAGAATTCATAGGTAGCACGAAGATGCTCAACAATTTCGTTGACGTTGTCTGTGAGCGCATAAACGCTATATCCTGCACTTTTTATTCTTTTTAGCAGTTCGACACTGCCGTAAAGTAATATTTGTGTATGTTTTACGTAGTAAAAAAAGCGGTCCATTTCTTCCGCTGTCACTTTGTGCTCACGTTGATAGCACAGTTTGGCTTCCTCTTCGGAAATGATTCCTTTGTTTAAGTCTTTCCAGATTTGTGATGAAAACAGCAACTGGGCCATTTTTTCCGCTTCTACTGAGTGACCAAATGTTAAGCGAACAATCTCTACCGGAGACCAGCGTACTAATACATTTCCCACATCAAAAATTACGTTTTTTATTTGTAAAGGTTCCATAACACCCCCCAAGCCAATTGTTCATCACCGCGTTACATCCACAGTGAATGCTGTCGTTAAATCTTTGGAAGTTCGAGCCAAAGGCGCTGTTTAAATGTCTCGAACGTATATGAGATTAACATCCCTTAGGATACAACGCGATTATCGCAAAATTACACTAAACTATATGCAACTTCATTTATTTGGTTGTAAATCAAGTGTCGCTATCTTAAAAGATTGAAATTAAAGACAAGCGTCGCGAAATATTTGCGCCATTTCGCGCTGCTTATAAGCGTTAAGTAATATATAATTACTTAATAATAAAACGATAAGAATGAATGCAAATCACACTATTGGGACGTCAGGCGGAGTAGGCAAAATAGATAATATGGACTCGATACGTAAGGTTTATCAATATGCAGAACCCAACCTGACTCTCGTTGGTTGGATGGGGTTTCTTGGCTTTCCGCTGTACTACTTTGTTTGGGATTTTGTTTTCCCACAGGCTTATGAAAACTTGCCGCTCAGACTGTTTTGTTCACTATTGTTCTTTGGCATCATTTTTAGAAACCGCTTGTCGTCAACGTGGCGAAAATATATCCATATTTACTACCAAGTGACGATAACGATCTGCTTACCGTTTTTCTTTTTCTATATGTTACTGATGAATGACTGGTCCAATGTTTGGGTCATGTCCTTTATGTCCGCGATTTTCTTGCACATTCTATTGGTTCATGTCACAAGAGTTATGTTCGCTCAAACTTTTGCCGGAATAGGTTTAGCGACGTTCTTTGCTTGGGTGGCGAAAGGGTTTCATCTCGATTTAACAATGGACTGGACGCATGTGCCAATCTTTCTCTTTATTTATGTATTTGGCAATTTATTCTACTTTCGGAACCAAGTAGAGCACGAAGCGAAAGTGTCGTTGGCCAAGTCATTCGGGGCCGGAATTGCGCATGAAATGCGTAACCCTTTAAGTGGCCTTTGCACGTCAATCGATGTTATCCAATCAGTCTTACCCAGTAAAAAAGAAGCCGAGAAAGACCAATATCTGATGAGCGGAGAGGATGTCACCCTGCTGCGCGAAGTTAGTGAGGATGCGATGAACATCATTCAGTCGGGCAACGAGACGATAGATTTACTTTTGACATCGATAGACGAAAACCGTGTCTCGCGATCCAGTTTCCAAAAGCATTCTGCTCACTCAGTGGTTGAAAAAGCGATTGAAAGCTTTAGTTATAAGCGTGCGACGGATCGCTTTGCTATATCCCTAGATGCGAGAAGTGAGTTTGATTTTCTTGGTAGCGATACCTTACTCAAATACGTTATGTATAACCTTTTCAAGAACGCCTTCCATCATCGCACATCTGAAGATTTCCACATACATGTCTCCATGACGAGTACGGAGCACTCAAACCAAATCGTTGTAACCGATAATGGTGCAGGCATTGCTCCTGATGTCCTACGTAATATATTTCAGGACTTTTACACAACTGGTAAGTCAGGCAGCTATGGTTTGGGTTTGCCATTTTGTAAAAAAGTGATGCGTTCTTTTGGAGGTAACATTGAATGCCAGTCTCAGCTAGGTGAGTGGTCTCAGTTCACGTTAACTTTCCCGCCGCTCACATCTGATATCGTGACTGAAATTAAAAACGATTTGACCAAACTCAAAACCATCCTAACGGTGACTAATCAAGATATTCTTGTGTCGAAAGTGACGGACATTAGCCGTTTTATGGGTTTTGAATCAACGATCTTAGATGTTAATCAAGTGCTCAAAAAGAAAGAGTATGAGTTCGAATTCGACCTGATTTTTATCGATCTTGAGAGCTTGGATGCAAGAGCAAACCAATTGGACAGATTAGAATCTCTTTTGTCTTTCACGGAAGCTCGTATCGTTTATCTTTTTGAGCATCACCCGACACAGAGAGCATGCAAAGCGGCATATGAGCCTATTTGGGTCGAGACTCAAGCCTGGTTATTGAATACTAAGCCAACCATTGACCGTCTCTTGTATGATTCAAGCTATGTATCGACACCAACGGCCTCAGTGGCTTTGGATACGTCAAATAAGCGGACAATTATGGTCGTGGATGATAACGAATCTTTGCGAAAATTTACCGCGATGTTACTCGAAAAGCAGGGCTTTGAAGTGATTCAGAAAGAAGACGGGCAGCAAGCACTGGATACATTAGAGCAAGAGAACGTTGACCTCATTCTTATGGATATCGAGATGCCCATCATGGATGGTGTAGAAGCTTCAAGGCGAATTCGAAGCTCGGATAAAAACTATGCGTCGGTACCTATTATTGCGCATACTGGGGATAGCTCACCTGTTACGCTGGACAAAATAGGCTCTTCTGGCATGTCTGACTTTATCGTGAAACCAGCGGATAAAAATCGCTTATTCGACAAAATCGCAAACTGGATTTAATCACTCGCAACTGTGTTATCTTGAGACGAGTTGATCATAACGCGAATACGGATAAAGAGCTCAGCAAAACTGCTGAGCTCTTTATTTTTACCTAAACTCTAGCTTATACAAACTCTAGATCGGGATGAACAAACGCTTCTTGGCAGGCGGAAAGAACGTGATCGACTTCGGCGGCAGTCATGTCCGCATTGACAGAAAAACGAATGATGTTCTTGTTTCTTCCTGTTGCAGGGCGACAGAAAACTGCACCAAAGACATTCCTTTCTTCTAGAAAGTCGCGAACTCGCTCAGTGTTTCTTTCGTTGCCACATTCTAGCGCGATAATTTGCGACTCACTGCGAATAGTAAACCCAATACGCTTTAAACCAACGGCTAGAGACTTCGCTCTTTTAAACAAAATCTCCCGCTTGTCATCGGCTTTTTTTATGACGTCCAGTGTTTTTTCTAACCGAATGATCTCTTGCGGTAACACGGTAGAACTGAAAATGGCAGGATACGCGACAAATGGAAGCGTCTTCGCCAGCTTTTCTGCCCCTAAAATTGCGCCAGCACGATAAGCAAATGTCTTTGCAAGACTTACGGTTACAAAGTCCACCATATGAGTCAAATCCAGCTCTTGCAGTAGCCCAGCGCCTTGCGGACCGTGCGTACCTAACGAGTGCGATTCATCCACAACTAAGCCGCAGTCAAACTCTTGTGCTATTTCGTAGATATCACGTAGAGGAGCAATGGTTCCGATAGTGCTGTAAACCGAATCCACAACAATAATTCCCGAACCATGGCGTGAAATCTGTTTTCGCAAGTGGTTGGTGTTGTTATGCATGAACGGATGAATTTGTGCTCCTGCGATACGTGCACCTTCCCATAAAGACATATGCGCAAAGAAGTCGATATACACAGGTATGTTCGGTGCACAAATAGTCTGTAATAAACCGACATTCGCAGCCCATCCTGATTGAGAAAGCAGACAGCTAGGCATGCCGACAAAACTGGCTAGTTGAGTTTCAAATGCAGGTTTTGATTCATCATCTTGCAAGAAAATCGCGGACATCACGACGTTGTCATCGTGTTGAGAAATCGCATCACGATGCGCGTTTTGAATCTCCTTGTATGGATAATAAGTACTCCAATCGGGTAAGGTGAGACCCAGACTTTAGCTGCAACTAAAGTTCTTCTATCTGGTAGTTCGATTGAACGATGGCTCCTCAATTGAGAGACCGGTAACAA